>CAJVYN010000005.1 GCA_913009355.1 uncultured bacterium
AATTATCAAAGCCAATCCTCAAGCAGCAAAACTTGTCGAACTGGATGATTACATTGATAAATCACTGGCAAAAACAAAAAGTGTCGGCAGGTCAGGTGCTCCGGAACCTGACTGGACACAACAATTAAGATCGGTTATATCAACGGGAAAAACTCGCAGCTTCGGCGGTATAAATTATACATTTTCTAAAAATGGCGAAACAAAATGGTTGCGGGTCGTTTGCACTCCATACCAACCAACCAAAACAGCGGGAAATCTCGGGGGTATTATCTTAATCGAAGACATAACCGAAAAGGTCGATACGCAGAGGCAGTTAGCTAACGCTGAAAAATTGGCTACCGTTGGCAGGCTTACCTCTAAGGTAGCCCATGAGTTGAATAATCCTATGGATGGGATACTACGATACATCAATCTGACGATAAGGATTATTGAGCAGGAAAATCTCGAAAAACCCAAAGAGTACCTTGTCCAGTGCCGGCAGGGGCTTATGAGAATGGTTCAAATCGTAAGCGAACTGCTGGAATTTTCACGCAGTACTTACCATCCATTTGAATATGTTAAAATAGAGCAGATTATCGAAGATGTAATAAAAACAATGGAGACAAAAGCAGAAGCTTCAAATATCCGTGTATTACGAAACTACAGGCCCGGCATACCACTAATTAGAAACGGCGATCTGTTTCAGGTGTTCTGTAACCTCATAAAGAATGCGATGGATGCAATGCCGGATGGCGGGGAACTGAACATCTCGACGCGATTAGCAGCAGATAATAGCGTCGTTGCGGAGTTTCACGATACCGGAGCAGGTTTGCCATCCGAAAACACTGAAGTTATATTTGAGCCATTCTTTACGACAAAAGATAAAGGTAAAGGGACAGGGTTGGGATTGGCAATATGCAGGGACATAGTTGAAAGGTATCACGGCCGGATAACCGCTGAAAATGCCCTTCAGGGCGGCAGTATTTTCACCGTATATCTGCCGGCAGCGAATGAAAATCCGTAAAAATTAACGAGCAAGTGAATAACTATGGCAAAGGAAAAAAGCATTCTCGTTGTCGATGACGATAGAATCATATTGGATTCACTAACTGAGTTTTTGTCACTCGAAGGGTTCCGAACCAGCGGCGCTGAAACATTAAAGAGCGCTGTGGCTGAACTGCAGAAGCAAAACCATTGTCTTGTTATAACAGATGTCAATCTGCCGGACGGAGACGGCTTCGAATTATTAGATATGGTCAGGAAAGACCATCCTCAAACAGTGGTGATTGTGATAACCGGCTACGGCACCATTGAAAGTGCGGTCAAGGCCATTAAGCGAGGCGCCTACGACTACCTTACAAAACCAATCGTTGACGACGAACTGCGGTTAGCGGTGGATAGAGCGCTCAAACAACAATCGCTTATGAGCGAAAATGTGAGTCTGCGACTGCAGCTCGAACAAAAATACAGTCTGGAAAACATACTCAGCCATGATTACAAGATGGCTAAAATCTTCGACCTTGTCGAGGCCGTTGCCGATAGCAGAACAACGATACTGATGGCAGGCCCATCGGGCACGGGCAAAAGTATGCTGGCAAGAGCAATACACCATCGCTCCAGCCGACGCAACAAGCCGTTCGTGGAGGTCAGTTGCGGGGCACTTCCGGAAACGCTGCTTGAAAGCGAGTTATTCGGCCATGTTAAAGGGTCATTTACCGGTGCTGTAAGTAATAAGGAAGGCAAATTTCTTGCCGCAGATAACGGAACAATTTTTCTTGACGAAATTGCCAACGCCTCGCCGGCTCTTCAAGTCAAGCTTTTGCGGGTTCTACAGGACCGGCAATTTGAGCCGGTCGGCAGTAACAAGACTAAAGCCATCGATACGCGAATTTTACTTGCCTCAAATCGGGACCTGAACGAGGAAGTCAAGCAAGGCAGATTTCGGGAAGATTTATATTACCGTGTAAACGTAGTAACAATAGACCTGCCGCCTTTGTGCGAGAGGGTGGGCGATGTTCTGCTGCTGGCGAAGCGTTTTTTGAGGACGTATTGTGTACAGCACAACAAAGAAAAGCTCGGTATTACCGATGAGGCACTGGAATATTTAGAGCGTTACTCCTGGCCCGGCAACGTTCGAGAGTTGGAAAACGTAATTGAGCGAGCGGTTCTGTTAAGTAAGGACAAATTCGTTGGTCCTGACGATTTACCAAACTCAATCAAACAGGGCCGGAGTTGGCAGCAAAAAGCATATAAGCCAAGGAGCTTAAAGGAATCACTGGCTGAGCCGGAGAAAAATCTTATCCACAAGGCACTTGAGGTCAACCACTGGAACAGACAGGAAACCGCCAGAGTGCTACAGATAAACCGCACAACTTTATACAAAAAAATGAAACACTATCAGTTGGACGTCGAGGCCGAACGGTTAGGCCTGACCTGAAATCGATTTTGCGATGCTGGTATGTGCTGCGTCGAACATTCTTACCCCGCCGGTGTCCAGTTGAAGGATTAAACCCTTTTGAGGGTCTATTCCGATGCAATTGCCGACAAATTGTGTGCCGTTGAAGACAAGTGTTACCCTGTGGCCTAATTGGATACTCAGCTTACGCCATTGAGCCGTTACTTTTCTGCTATTTTTCTCTGCGACTTTCAGCCAGTGGTCTATTGAGGTCAGCAATCTCTTTGACAGCGAGATTCTGTCGGCAACTGAGCGGCTTACGATATCGATACTTGTTGCAAACGGCTGTAATTCGGAGGGAAAAGAATTCGGTCTTTGGTGGCAGTTTATACCGATGCCGAGTACATAATCGCTTCTGTCGTTATTGGCCTTTGACTCCAGCAGAATGCCTGCTACTTTTTTGCCGGCCAAAATTATATCATTCGGCCATTTGATTTTCGCTTCGCTCGAACCACATCTGCCGATTGTCTCGGCTACTGCCACGGCGCAGGTTAAGGTAAGCAGGTCGGGACTGAACCTGGAATTGAGCAGAACAATTGAGCAGATAATGCTCTGGGCTTTTCCTCCGAACCATTTGTTACCGGCCCGGCCCCTGCCGGCGGTTTGTTCCTCGGCAAAGATTACCACGCCGTTATTTTCAGCGCCTTTGGCATATTCCCACGCCACATCATTAGTGCTGGACGTGCAATTAAAAACAACAATTTCCCTGCCGATACGTTTGGTTTTGAGATTTGCTCTTATTTTGTCGGGGTTCAGACGGTCGGTTTTTGGCATAGTCTGGCTCACCTGTCAAGTCCGATATCGACTGCTGCTGCCGAATGAGTGATTGCCCCCACGGCGATTCTATCAATGCCGCACTGTGCGATAGCTGAAACACTGTTCAACGTTACATTCCCTGAAGCCTCGAGCAGGGGTTTTTTGTTTTTGCTGTACATTGCATTTCGCATATCCACCGCGTGTTTTAACTGCCACTGGCCCATATTGTCGAGCAGCACTATATCGATACCCTGAATTTTTAACACATGGTTGAGCTGGTCATCAACGTGGTCAACCTCTACAGCGACAAATTTAACGCCTTTTGCCTTTCTGGCTTCGACGATTATTTCTTTCAGTTTCGAGTAAAAGTTTCTACCTAATTGCGCCAGGTGGTTATCTTTAATCAAAATGCCGTCATATAATCCCAGTCGGTGATTATATCCGCCGCCGCAGCGGACTGCGTACTTTTCCAGGATTCGCCAGCCGGGCGTGGTCTTTCTCGTATCGTAAATTTTTGCTTTTGTACCCTGGATAGCCTGCACATATTTGTGTGTTGTCGTAGCTATACCGCTAAGCCGTTGCAGGAAATTGAGCATAACCCGTTCGGCACTGAGCATAGAGCACAACGGCCCTTCGATTGCAGCGATTCTGCAGCCGACATGAGCAGGCCTGCCATCGTTTACGTGCACTTTTAACTTCAGTTTTTCGTCATAACATTTAAGAATTTCTCTAACGACGTCCATTCCACACACAACTATTTCTTCACGTGAGACGATATTTGCTTTGGCAATGGTATTATCTTTAACAAAAAGCTCGCTGGTCATATCGCCCTGTCCGAGGTCTTCTTCAATTGCCATTTTGATTAAGGGACGCACTTTAGCAATGTTTAGTTTTTTCATATTCTTTTTGCCTTTTTATTCTTAACTTTTTTAGGCGCCAAGACACTATGACCTGGCTACGTTTGTTTTTTAACTTTTAATTTTTTGTGACTTTGTGTCTTCGTGGCTATTTTTTTTGCTTTCTTTTTACTCGAATCGATAAGGACGAATTCCGGCAGCTCCTTCAACTCTCTTAGCTGGTCCCTCAGAAAAGCCGCCCGCTCAAAGTCTAACTCTTGTGCTGCTTCGAGCATTTCTTTCTCAATCTGGCTGACCAGTTCAATCTTCTCGTATTCACCAGTCTCAAACCGAACCGCCTGACGGGCGGTCTGCCTTGCTTTTACCTGCTCAGCTAAACCTTTACGAATTTCCTTTTTTATCGTCCTGGGTGTAATATTATGTTCTTTGTTGTATTCTAACTGAATTTTACGGCGTCTGTCCGTTTCGTCAATAGCTTTCTTCATTGATTGGGTAACTGTGTCGGCATATAAAAAGACTGTAGCGTTGACATTTCGTGCGGTTCTGCCGATTATTTGTATCAGTGAAGTCTGACTTCTCAGGAATCCTTCCTTGTCCGCATCAAGTATTGCGACAGCTGAAACTTCCGGCAAATCCAGACCTTCCCTCAGCAGGTTTATACCTACCAGTACATCAAATTCGCCGCTGCGCAGGTCCCTGAGTATCTCAATTCTTTTGAGGGTATCGATTTCGCTGTGCAGATAACGACATTTGAAACCTTTCTTTGCGATAAAGCCGGCCAAATCTTCAGCCATTCTTTTTGTCAGGGTCGTAACAAGTACTCGTTCCTTAGCTTTGACTCGTTTTTCGATTTCACCCAGAAGGTGTGGAATTTGATTGCCGGCTGGTCTCACGCAGATTACAGGGTCCACTAATCCGGTCGGCCTGATGATTTGCTCGACAACTTCGTTTTGACACTCTTCCAGCTCGAACGGTCTTGGCGTGGCAGTAACAAAAATGATATTGGCCCAATTCCGGCAAAATTCTTCAAAACGTAACGGCCTGTTATCCAGCGCACTGGGCAGTCTGAATCCGTGCTCAATTAAGACCTCTTTTCTGCTCTTGTCGCCGGCCCACATCGCACGAAGCTGCGGAATGGTAACGTGGGATTCGTCTATAAATAACAAAAAATCTTTCGGAAAATAGTCAATCAGTGTATAAGGTCTGGTTCCGGGCGACAGCCCTGATAGGTGTCTGGCGTAATTTTCAATTCCGCTGCAATAGCCGACTTCCTGCATCATTTCAATATCATACATCGTCCGTGCCTGAAGTCGCTGGGCTTCTAAGAGTTTGCCCTCCTGACGGAATTGCCGCAGTCGCTGTTCCAATTCGGCCTTTATGCTTTCCACCGCAGAGCTAATCCTGTGGGCAGGCATAATGTAGTGCTGAGCCGGATATATAAAAACCTGATTTTCAACAGCTAAAGTTTCGCCGGATATTGGATTTATATAGCTTATCTTTTCTATCTGGTCGCCGAAAAATTCAAAGCGAATCGCAAAGGACTCGTAAGAGGGGTGAAGTTCAACCACATCGCCTCGTACCCGAAATGTCCCCCTTGCAAAGTCGATATCGTTTCTGGCGTACTGGATATCCGCCAATCTGCCTAATAAATCATTTCTATCGATATAATCACCGGCCCGGACGGCTACTACGCTGGCTTTATAATCTTCCGGTGAGCCCAGCCCGAAAATGCAGGAGACGGAGGCAACGATAATACAGTCATCCCTTGTCGAAAGGCTGGTAGTAGTGGAGAGCCGGAGCCGGTCGAGGTCGGCGTTTTTCGAGGCGTCTTTTTCTATGTATATATCTCGCTGCGGAATGTATGCTTCCGGCTGGTAATAATCATAATAGCTGACAAAATACTCAACGGCATTTTCCGGGAACAGATCCTTGAATTCATCATAGAGTTGAGCGGCTAATGTTTTGTTGTGGGATATGACAAGACTTGGCCGATTGAACTGCGATATAACGTTGGCCATTGTAAATGTTTTTCCACTGCCGGTAACGCCCATCAGGGTCTGGGATTTTTTGCCTAAGCGCAGCCCTTCCACGAGCCGATTTATAGCTTCGGGCTGGTCGCCGGCGGGAGAAAATTCGCTATTGATTTTGAATCTGCTCATATATTTATTATATGTTTAGAACCTGCAAAACTCAAGAGAAACAGACTCAATCTTGACAGTACTCTAACAAACTGGGACAATTGTCGGTAAATACGATTCTTAGGGAGTAGTAGAAATGAAGAAAATAGTTTTTGTTTTGACGGCTCTCTGTCTGTTAGCTGGATGTGCCGGGCCAAAGCTGACTCCGAAAGCAGGAACGCAAGGTGATATAGGCTTACCCGTGAGAGTAGGGGTGCAGAGTGATAGAGGATTGCCCGTCGAATTGCGGGTGCAGAATGATGAGAAGATACCGGTTGAAGTAGAGATTCAGAGTGACAAAGCATTAGCCGTAAAGTTGGATATCAGTAACATTAAGAGCTTGTCCATTGAAATTAAGCTGCCATTGATTGCCTTGGTACTTATAGCTATTGCCGTATTAGCTATTCTTTTTATTGCTGTTGCTGCGTGCTTTTCCGCCAGAGCCGCTGCCCGCAGTGCCAAGGCGGCCTGCAGGTCAACTGAGGTTAGCGAGACAACACAGCATTCGAACGATACCAGAGAATAGGAAGATTGGAATATGATAAATTTGAAGGAAAAGGACTACGTAGTCATAGTGCAGTGCGACATCGTTAAGCAGCGATGTCCGGGCTATCTGTGCGAGAAGGCATTTAATGAACGTACCGGCGGTTTCGCCAGTTATCCAAAAGATAAAGCGTACCGTAAAATCAACCTTACTTGTGGCGGCTGCTGTGGGCGGGCAATACACCGCAAACTAACCAATCTGGCCCGCGTAATTAAAAAGAGGGAAGGAATTGAAAAGAACAGTATAGTAGTACAATTATCTTCCTGCATAACCAAAGATAACTACCACGCTCCGCCCTGTCCACACCTTGACTATATAAAGGGGCTAATTGCAAAAATCGGGCTGGACGTGTGCGAAGATACAGTAATATCCGACAAGGCTCAGCAGCGACGTCAGGCAGGACTATACGCTGACAATAAAGAGTAAATGAGCAGATACCGAACCGACAGTTTGTTTGTGTCAGAAGACGCTGAACCGGTGGTCTGCAGTCATACTATTCGTGTGGCGTTTGAGTCGGGGGTGGATAACGAGTTTGACTACCTTGTGCCGGACGAAATTTGGCCGGTTAAAACAGGGCAGAGGGTTGAAGTACCGTTCGGCAGAAAAAATAAGCTCGAAAAAGGCTTTTGTGTAGAGACAGTTCCAAAGCCACAAAGAGCCAAAGGATTCAAATTAAAAAAAGTATCTAAAGTAATCGATAAAGAGCCGTTGTTAGATGCCGGACTTATGGAATTGGCTAAGTGGATCAGCAGTTACTATGTTTGTCCGCTCGGTCAGGTTTTGGCTGCTATGGTACCATCGGCAGTGAAAAAAGGTATCGGGGCCAAAACGGAAAAATATATTTATCTTGCTGAGGGTATCGACGAGACCATAGAGCAATTGAGGGGCAAAAAGCAAAAGCAGATTGTTAAACACTTACAGGAAAAGAGGGTCTTTAGCCCGGATTCAGCTTTAGAGCTGCAGCATCTATTGGCCCAGCTTGGCTGTACAAACGCACCGATAAAGAAGTTAGCTGAAAAGCAGATTTTAAGAATGTCCCGGAAAACAATTTTGAAATCGTTGCCTGTTATTCCGGATGGAATGTCAACGAAAACCGACAAGGTCGTGCTAAATGAGGACCAGCAAAAGGCTTTGGATCATATCAATGCTGAGCTGAATTCAGAGAAGTTTGGCGTTACGCTTTTATATGGCGTTACCGATAGCGGCAAGACCGAGCTTTATATAAGGGCAATCGAGACGGCTTTACAAAAGGGTAAGCGTGCTGTCGTTTTGCTTCCTGAAATCGCTCTTACCACTCAAACCATTCAGCGATTTAATGAGAGGTTTAAGAGAATCGCTGTAATGCACTCAGGATTAACCGCTGCCCAGCGCAATGTCCAGTGGCAGAAAATAAAAAACAGCGAAGCTGATGTGGTTATCGGCGCTCGCTCAGCGGTCTTTGCACCGCTGTCTGACCTCGGACTTATCGTTGTTGACGAGGAACACGAACCCAGCTACAAGCAGGACACTGTGCCCCGGTACAACGGCAGAGACGTAGCGATAAAACGAACGCAGTTGTCAAATGCGCATTGTATCTTAGGCACTGCCACCCCATCGCTGGAAACACTGTTAAATTGCAAAAGTAAAAAACATTTTAATCTGGTTCGTCTGCCAAAAAGGGTGATGGATTTGCCCTTTCCTGAAATGAAACTTATCGATTTGGGAGGAGAATACTCGACGCAAAAGGGTATTAATTTGATTTCTGAACCGTTGGCTGAGCGGTTAAAAGAAGTCCTCGAAAAAAAAGAGCAGGCAATTCTGCTTTTGAACAGGCGCGGGTACAGTAATTTTGTATTCTGTCCATCCTGCAAACATACGCTTCACTGCCGTAATTGCGATGTAACGCTGACTTTTCACAAATCCCCCCGCCGCCGCTCCCCCGCCAGCCGAATGCGAACGGTTACGGGAAGGCATATAGATTATGGCTATGCGGTATGTCATTATTGTCTGGCAAAGACTTTAGTGCCGGAAAAATGTCCCTTATGCGGCAAGGGAATGGTGATGATTGGTCTCGGCTCGCAACGGCTGGAAGAAGAGCTGGCCAGAAAATTCCCACAAGCTCGTGTGTCCAGGATTGACAGCGATTCTATGCAGGGCAAAAACTATTATCGGCTTCTAAAAGACTTCAGCCAGGGACGAATCGACATATTAGCCGGGACACAAATGTTAGCTAAGGGTCTGCATTTTCCAAACGTAACTGTCGTTGGAATCATCAGTGCCGACACCTGCCTTTATCTGCCGGACTTCAGGGCAAACGAGCGGACCTTTCAATTGATCTCTCAGGTGGCCGGCCGAACAGGACGGTCTGCAAAAAAGGGCACAGTGTTCGTTCAAACATTTCTTCCGAATCAGCCGGCCATACAGTTCGCCCTGGCTGGCGACTTTCACGGCTTCGTAAAAGAAGAATTAAAACATCGCAAGGCCTGCAACTTACCGCCGTTCTGGCGGTTGGCGGCTGTCGTTATGCGGGACATAAATTTTGATAAGCTTAACATCGCCTGCAAGACGATGCGTGAAAGAATCGACAGTATTGTTCAGCGGGAGGGTCTAAAAGCAATTGTTCGAGGCCCCATACCAGCGGTAATAAGTCGAATACAGCGTTTCCACAGAATGCAGATAATCATCCAGGCCCCGGAAGCGGCGACCGTCCTGCGATTATTTACCCGTCTTAGAGCAGCAGGACCTGTTCGGCCGGCGGTCAAGGTCGCCATAGATATAGACCCGGTGAACTTATTATAGATGGAATATCGAATACCGAACAAGAAATGACGAATTATAAAGTGAGCTAAAGTGAACTAAAGTGAGCTAAAGTGAACTAAAGTGAGCTAAAGTTAAAAGTTATTCCACAACTTTAGGCACTTTAGACACTTCAAACTTTAGGCACTTTAGAACTGTAGCTTGTAATTCGGGAGTTGGTGTGCTATATTTATGTACCTGATTTATCGGGGAGTGGCTCAGCTTGGCTAGAGCGCTGCGTTCGGGACGCAGAGGTCGCAGGTTCGAATCCTGTCTCCCCGATTTTTTTATTAAGGAGTAGCAGGAGCAGCTTTTATGCCGATTTTTGAATATAAATGCGCCGAATGCGGCAGAATAAGTGAATTTCTGGAAACCGGCGGCGGCAAAGCCGACAGAATCTGTATCCATTGCGGCAGTAAAAATTTAAATAAGCAGATTTCTGTGTTTGCACCGCAAATAAAAGAAGGCGACTCGAAACGCTGTCACGGCTGCAGTGACCGGACCTGTCCGCATTCCGGGTATTGATACCTGAGCAGCATGCGAGGAGCGAAAGAATAGATGGACACTAAAAAGGGACGCTACGATTTCAATGCGATTGAAAAGAAGTGGCAGAAGTTCTGGGAAAAGCACAAAACATTCAGAGCAGAGGATTTCGATGATTCCAGACCCAAATATTACGTGCTGGATATGTTCCCCTACCCCAGCGCCGCCGGCCTGCACGTTGGGCATCCGGAGGGTTATACGGCAAGTGATATAGTCGCCCGATATAAACGAGCCAAGGGCTTCAATGTCCTGCATCCTATGGGCTGGGACGCATTCGGCCTGCCGGCGGAACAATACGCCGTCAGCACCGGAACCGACCCTAAAACAACAACAAAAAACAATATAGATAATATGCGCCGGCAAATCAAATCGCTGGGCTTTAGCTACGATTGGGACCGTCAGGTTGACACTACCGACCCGAATTATTACAGGTGGACCCAATGGATATTCCTGAAATTCTTTAACAGTTACTTTGACGAAACCGAACAAAAAGCCAGGCCCATCGAGGAACTGCCCATTCCCGCCGGTTTAAGCGAAGTTGAGAAGCAAAGATATGTAGATGAGCATCGTCTGGCTTATGAAGCTGAGGTGGCGGTCAACTGGTGCCCGGCTTTGGGTACGGTTCTGGCAAATGAAGAGGTCATCGGCGGCCTCAGTGAGAGAGGCAGCCACCCGGTAATCAGAAAGCCGATGCGGCAGTGGATGCTGCGAATTACAAAGTACGCTGAGAGACTGCTCGAAGATTTGGCTGAAGTGGACTGGCCGGAATCGATAAAGAAACTACAAACAGACTGGATAGGAAAAAGCGTCGGGGCAGAAGTTAATTTTAAGGTGGATGGCTTTGATAAAGAGATTGGGGTATTCACCACTCGGCCGGATACACTTTTCGGTGCGACCTATATGGTAATGGCTCCTGAGCACGAACTTGTGGATATGATTACAAGTGACGAAAAAAAGGAAGTCGTCAAAAAATATTGTGGGCAGGCAGCCCGGAAAAGCGATTTGGACCGCACTGATTTGGCAAAAGAAAAAACCTGTGTTTTCACAGGTGCTTATGCAATAAATCCGGTAAACAGCGAAAAAATTCCAATCTGGATAAGCGATTACGTTCTGATTAGCTACGGCACCGGTGCAATTATGTCTGTGCCCGCCCACGATGAAAGGGACTTTGAATTCGCTAAAAAATTTAACTTGGAAATTAAACCGGTTGCCCAGCCCTCGCAAGAAGATATAAAGAAAACAAAGATATATACAGACCGTCTTTTTGATAAAGCTTTTGATAGCAGTCAGTCTGATAACATTACCCCGAAGGAGGAAAATGAGGTAGTTGAGTCGATAATCGAAGATATTAAAGCTGGAAAAATTTGTTGGCCATTCGATGGTAAAGCAATAAATAGTGGCCGGTTCAACGGCCTGTCAACGGCCCAGTTCAAAGAGCAGATTACAAACTGGCTCGAAGAAAAAGGACTGGGCAGAAAAGCGATAAATTATAAACTGCGTGACTGGCTTTTCAGCAGGCAGCGTTACTGGGGCGAGCCGTTCCCGATTCTGCATGCCGAAGACGGCAGAGTTGTCGGACTTTCGGAAGAGGATTTGCCTTTAGAACTGCCGAAAGTTGAAAACTACAAACCAGCCGGCACCGGCGAGTCGCCGTTGGCTAATATCGCTGATTGGGTCAATGTCACGCTTCCGGACGGCTCAAAAGCCAAACGTGAAACCAACACAATGCCTCAATGGGCCGGCAGTTGCTGGTATTATCTGCGATACCTCGACCCGGAAAACGGGCAGCGGCTCTGCGATGCAGAGAAGGAAAAATACTGGATGAGTGGGGGGGGGGTTGATTTATACATCGGCGGAGCCGAGCATGCGGTACTGCACCTTTTATATTCACGATTCTGGCACAAATTTCTCTACGACCTGGGCTATTCTCAATCCAGAGAGCCGTTTAAGAAGCTTATCAATCAGGGAATGATTCTCGGCGAAGACGGCCAGAAGATGAGCAAGTCCCGCGGCAATGTGGTTAATCCCGACAAAGTTGTTGCCGACTATGGCGCTGATTCAACGCGGCTTTACGAAATGTTTATGGGGCCCCTGGAGGCAACCAAGCCGTGGAGTATGCAGGGCGTGGAAGGTGTGTACCGGTTCCTGCAGAGAGCTTGGCGAATAGTAATTGACGAAGATACAGGCAAACTCTGCGAAGCGGTAAAAAAGGCTCAAGCGGACGAGACGACACTGCGGCTGCTCAATCAGACGATAAAAAAAGTCGGCGATGACATTGAAAGTTTCAGCTTTAACACGGCAATAAGTGCAATGATGATTTTTGTAAATCACCTCAGCAAACAAGCCGTCAGAGCTGAATCGGTCGTCGGGAAATTCGTTTTAATTCTTGCCCCGTTCGCACCCCATATCGCTGAAGAACTCTGGGCCAAGCTCGGCCATAGCGATACCATTGCTTACGAGAGCTGGCCTGAATATGATAAGGAGCTTATCAAGGAAAAAGAAATTGAATTGGCCGTGCAGGTCAACGGCAAAATAAAGGACAGAATAGTTGTCTCTGCTGAAGCTGATGAAGAACAGATAAAGCAAAAAGCATTAAGTAGTGAAAAGGTAATAGCTGCTATGGCCGGTAAAGAGGCCAAAAAAGTTATCGTTATCAAATCCAGACTGGTAAATATAGTCATCTAAATAGTGTATGGCGTATATGGCGAACCGTAATGTGTACCGAAATTGAAACAAAACTAAAGGTTGATTCGCACGAGCAAATAATAAAAGCGTTAGAGAAAATAGGCGCTGAATTTTTGGCTGAGTGCATACAGATAGACCACTATTTTGACGGCAACCCGACCTTCGCTGTGACCGGAAGGTGTCTTCGGTTGCGCCGACAGCGCACAGGCAAGAATGAAAAGGTTTTTTTAACTTATAAAGGAACTCAAGAGGAACATACTTTCAAAAAAAGGCGGGAGATAGAACTCGAAGTTGCAGATGCTGATTCGGCTGAAAAACTGCTTCTCGCTCTCGGCTATAAAAAGGAGCGGGTCGTCGAAAAAAAGCGTCGCCTCTGGCGGCTTAATGACTGTGAGATAGCCCTCGACGAGCTGCCGCTATTAGGCAGTTTCGTGGAGATAGAAGGGCCCGATGATAAAAAAATCGCTGATGTTCAAAGAAATTTAGGACTGGCGGATTTGCCGCATATCAAGGAAAGTTATGCAGCCCTGACGGATGAAAAGCTAAAGAAAAATTGCCAATCGTAAATCGAAAGTTGAAAATGAAACCGGATGATGGTTATATCAGCTATATTGTAAATCCCAAGTCCGGCGCCAGCAGCAGTAAATTGACTGGTCGGCAGTTTACCGAACACCTTATCAAAAAAGGATTTGAGGTCAGGTCTAACCTGACTACTTCTCTGGACAATGCCTGTGAATTAGCTACCGATGCAGCAGTCGATTACGACTGTGCAATGGTTGTTGCTGTCGGCGGCGACGGTACTGTCAGAGAGATTGCGCACGGCCTGGAAGGCTCTGACAAGCCATTGCTGATAGTGCCTTGCGGAACGGAAAATCTGCTGGCAAATGAATTGGGGTTTGACGAAAAATTAAAAACAATAGTAAGGACATTTGAGGCAGGCTATATTCGGGCTTTAGACCTGGGAAGTGCAAACGGAAAATGTTTTACTTCCATAGCTGGTTTTGGCTTTGACGGTCAAGTGGTCAAACGTGTCAGCCGGCAGCGGAAGGGTCATATAGATTACTCCGACTATTTCTGGCCAATATGGCGAACATTCTGGAATTACAAATTCGGTCCGATGAAGGTGGAAGTGGACGGCGAAGAGATTTTTGACGGCCCCGGACTAGTCTTCGTTGGAAATATTTCAAGGTATGCACTCGGACTTCAAATATTACACTATGCTGATTTCAGCGATGGCCTGCTCGATGTATGTATTTACAAATGTGCATCTCAGGTGCATTTGGTAAAACATTCGGTGATGACGATTTTGAAGCAGCACGCTGCAAGTGGTGATGTTATTTATCGTCAAGGCAAAAAAATTACTGTAAGTTCCAGTACCGCTGATATAGAAACAGAAATTGACGGCGACCCCGGGCCGTCTCTGCCGGTACAAATTAAGGTAATACCGCAGGCGGTTAATTGTTTAGTGCCCGAAGGTGCTAAACCGGCAGGGATAAGAACAAGAATTATCAGAGCAATAGGATAAAATAGAGTGCCTAAAGTTTGGAGTGTCTAAAGTGCCTAAAATTATGGATTATCCTTTAACTTTAGCACACTTTAGGCACTTTAGCTCACTTTAGGCACTTCAGGGTGAATTATGAGTAAAGCAAATTTCAAAATTGGTGATGTTCAAATCGGCCTGGATGCGCCTTTGTTTGTGATGGCCGGCCCCTGCGTTATTGAAAGCAAAACCACCACTCTGGATATTGCCAACAGACTTGTCGAAATCGGCCAGAGGACCGAAGTGCCGGTAATTTTCAAGGCCAGTTTCGACAAAGCCAATCGCTCCAGCATATCCAGTTTTCGCGGCCCCGGTTTGGAAGAGGGTTTAGAGATTCTTGCCGCGGTTCGTAACCAGACTAATTTACCTGTTATGACCGATGTGCACGAGCCGGCTCAGGCCGCTGCCGTCAGCGAAGTTGTTGATTGCCTCCAGGTGCCGGCTTTTCTATGCAGACAGACCGACCTGCTTGTTGCCTGTGGGCGAACGGGAAAGCCCGTAAATGTAAAGAAAGGTCAGTTTCTCTCGCCTGCTGATATGAAAAATGTGGTGGAAAAGATTCGTGGGTGTGGAAATAGCCAAATAATCCTCACCGAGCGGGGCACATTTTTCGGTTACAATCGGCTGGTCAACGATATGACGGCCATCGAGACTATGAAGGAGTTAGACTGTCCGGTTGTCTTCGATGCCACGCACAGCACCCAGCAGCCCGGCGGGCTTGGCAATGCAAGTGCAGGCCGACCGGAATTCGCTCCGATACTTGCAAAGGCAGCGGTTGCCGCCGGCGCCGGTGGGCTTTTTATTGAAGTACATACTGAACCGGAAAAAGCAAAATCGGATGCCGCTTGTATTATGCCCATAGACTGGCTCGAAGATTTGCTGAAGGTTTGCAGACAGATTTTCAAGATAGCCCACAGATGAAGCGGATTATACTGATTTTATATACTCGATATTTTTATTTATACACTAAGTAATGGTTCTTCAATAAGGGCGGGAAAAAATAATGGGCCGGATAGTTGTCCTTGACCAGAATATGATTAATATGATTGCCGCCGGCGAGGTGATTGAACGCCCTGCCAGTGTGGTCAAGGAACTGATGGAAAACAGCATTGATGCAGGAGCGGCAAAAATAACAGTATCCATCGAAGATGGAGGCCGCAGATTAATATCGGTTGCCGATAACGGCTGTGGTATGGACGGCGAAGACTTAGTTCGGGCATTCGAGCCGCACGCCACCAGTAAAATCAAAACCGGCAAGGACCTGCAGCATATATCGACCCTCGGTTTCAGGGGCGAAGCATTAGCAAGCATTACCTCGGTGGCACAAGTCAGGGCTGTGAGCAGAGCAAAGGGCTCTGCCGCTGCCAGCCGTCTTGAGATTGATTGCGGTAATAAGGGTACCCTCAGCCCGTGCAGCGCAGACTACGGCACAACGATACAGGTCAGAGACCTTTTTTACAAACTACCTGCAAGACGTAAATTCCTCAAAACAACCAATACCGAAATGAGCCATATTACTGAACATTTCACACGCATTGCACTTTCCAATACTAATCTGGATATGACGCTGATACACAACGGCAGAGAGCTTTGCCGCCTGACCGGAGGGCAGGTTCTTAGTCAGCGCATAGCCGATTTGTTCTCACCTGAGATTTCGGAAAATTTGGTTGAAACCGAGAACAGCGAAAAAGGCCTGCATATTTTCGCTTTACTGGGCAAACCCGATATTTCAAGAGCGAATAACAAACTACAATATATATTTCTGAACGGCCGATTCATACGCGACAAATTCATTTCGCACGCAATCAAAGAAGCATACCGCGGCAGCTTAGAGCCGAACAAATTTCCTGTCATCTTTTTGTTTATTCAAATGCCCTGTGAAGATGTGGACGTAAATGTTCATCCCACGAAGATTGAGGTGCGTTTTTACAATGCCAATCTGATTCATTCCCAGATTCTCGGATGCCTTAGGGAAAAACTTTTAGGAACAAGTTTTGAGACGCAGGCAAAACTGCCGCCGGCAACAGCTCCTATGAAAGCGGGACAGGATAACAGGCCTGCAACCTACAGAAGCGAAAAAATCGCCGATGCAATGGCTGAATTTTTCAAAAAGCACAGACCCATTCAAACACAGCAGCAGCTCGGCTTTCGCACAAAGATAACGGACACGCTTAAAGAAACGGATAGCGCAGAGCGGATAGAAAAAGAAAAGCTAAACGCTATTCAAATACACGACAGCTTTATTGTCACACAAACTGATGACGGCTTTATCATTATCGACCAGCATGCGCTTCACGAACGCATAATATATGAAGATTTGCGCAGGCGGCTGCAAAAAGACAAGCTCGAATCACAAAAACTACTGTACCCCGAAAGCTTCGAGCTAACTGACACCCAGGCCGATACAGTTAAAAATAATACCGAACTGATTGAAAAATTGGGTATCGAGCTTGCCCCGTTTGGCCCCGGCACTTACGCTATCCAGGCCTTTCCCATCCTGCTGACAAACGCGAAACCGCTCGATTTTGTTGGCGATTTAATCGATTTACTCGACTGTAAAGGCCCTGCACTTGCCCCTGAAAGATTGCTTGACGAGGTTTTGAATATGGCTGCGTGTAAGGCGGCTATCAAGGCCGGCCAAAAGCTAAGTAACGGCGAAATAGAACAACTGCTTGCAGACAGAGAAACTGTGGAACAGGCAAGTCGCTGTCCGCATGGCAGACCCACTACGATAAAATTTTCTAAAGCCGAACTGGAAAAGCAATTTAAGCGAACATGATTATGAAAAAACTATGGATACTACCAATAATTGCTTTTATCCTGGCAATAGTGTTCGTTGCTGCCTTAATCCGTCATAATCGACGTGAAGTTCCTGAACCAAATCCCGTTGACTCTCAAAACAAACCCGCAAGGATTGTTTCACTTGCCCCTAACCTTACTGAAATTCTTTTTGCATTAGGCCTTGATGAGAAAATCGTTGCGGTTTCCAATGGCAGTGATTATCCTCCCGATGCGTCTAACAAAAAAAAGATAGGGACGTTCTGGCAGCCGGATACCGAGGCCATCATAGCATCCAGACCGGATTTGGTGATTACGCTGGCCTTTGCCCAGCAAAAAGCTGTCGCAGACACTTTAAATCGGCTCGGCTACCAGGTTTTGACCTTAAAGATAGAGAAAATCGAAGAGCTTTTGACGGCGATTCAAAAAATCGGCGCCGCTACAGGAAAGCAGCCGGAGGCTGAAGAGTTGATTGTCGAGATTAAAAGTCGCATCTTCGCCGACCGGCAACGAACGACGAGCAACGAGCGACGAATAAAGGTTTTGTGGGCAGTGCAGGCCGAGCCTTTACTCGTAGCCGGTAGAAATACTTTTGTAAACGAATTGATAAAGCTGGCTGGCGGAGAAAATGCCATCGGCCCTACCATTGCCCAATACCCGCAGATAGGCACTGAAGAGATTCTGGTCTGTGGCGCCGAAGTTATAATCCAGTCGGCAATGGGAACAGCCGGTATGTCCGGCCAGCAGCGGGCCGCGGAGACTTTTTGGAGCAAATTCGCAAATTTGCCCGCCGTCAGGAATAACAGGATTTACGTCGTCGAGTCGGATACCATTTTGAGATTAGGGCCGAGATTGCCTCAGGGCTTAGAGAAAATTGCCCGTTGCTTACGCCCGGACAAAAACATTGAATAACAAATATCGAATGACGAATAGTGAGTAACAATCAATTCTGAGTCAATGGTTAAAAATCTAACAGCAAAAAATTTAGCAATTAAAGTTTTCATCTGCCTGGCAGTGCTGGCTGTGGTAATGTGTTTATGTGCTATGGTGGGGACACAAAAAGTCTCTCTGGAAAAAGTTTTTGCCGGACCGGGTGAGGAAGCGGGCCAAGCAATTGATTACGAAATCTTCGTCGGCGTTAGATTGCCGCGAGTGATTTTAGCTGCATTAGTGGGAGCTGCTTTGGCTTGTGCCGGCGTCGTATTGCAGGCGATTTTACGAAATCCGCTCGCCGACCCATACATTCTCGGAATATCCAGCGGCGCAGGATTAGGGGTAATTACCGCATTTTTATTTGGGGCGACATGGGGCTTTTTTTGGGGGGGGGCGATAGCGGTTTTTGCATTTACAGGGGCGAGTTTAACCGTATGGCTGGTCTGGTGTATTGGCCGTTTCACAGGAAAATCTCAAGTAACCAATTTGCTGCTGGCAGGCGTTGTAGTTAATGCTTTTTTTTCAGCGGTGATAATGTTTTTGACCTCAATTGCCAACAGTGAGCAGTTGCGTTCGACAATATACTGGCTGATGGGCAACATAACGGAAAAAGATTGGTTGGTATTGTGGGTCAGTGCAGGCTGTATCCTGGCGGGGATAATCGGCTTATTTAACATTTGCCATAAGTTGAACATCCTGACTTTCGGGCAGGAGGAGGCAAAGGCTCTTGGCGTTGACGCAGCAAAAACCAGATTGGTTGCTTTTGGCTTTGCCGCTTTCATAACTGCTATCGCGGTTAGTCTAAGCGGGCTTATCGGGTTTGTTGGCCTTGTCATCCCTCACGGAGTTCGCCTGGTATTCGGGCCTGACCACCGTCAACTGCTGCCTTTAAGTGCGATAATCGGAAGCATATTTCTGGTTATCGCCGATACGCTCGCCCGTACAATTGTCGCCCCTGCCCAACTGCCGGTAGGCGTAATTACAGCTATTGTCGGCGGGCCGTTTTTCCTGGTTCTGCTGGCAAAATATAGTAGAAAAGTTAGTTGGCTGAAATGAGCGGTATTATAGAGGTTGAAAATTTAAGTTTCGGCTACACGCCGGAAGAGACTATTTTGAAAGCTCTTAGCTTTGAAGTAATGCCGGGGACATTTGTCGGCATAGCAGGGCCGAACGGGGCAGGCAAAACAACGCTGCTGAATCTGCTTTGCGGACTGCTAACCCCCAAAGCCGGCTCTATAGAAATAGACACAGCTCATATAGAATCGTATTCAATCAGGAAACTTGCACAAAAAGTCTCTGTCGTTCGCCATGAGTTTGTGCCGGTATTTGACTTTACGGTGCGGGAGTGTGTATCGATGGCAAGGACGCCGTATCTGGGTACATTTGGATTTGAAGGTAAAGACGATAAGAAATTCGTAAACGATGCGCTTGCAATAACCGACACAGCACGGTTTGCCCACCGACCACTTGCACAGTTAAGTGGAGGCGAACGGCAGCGGGTCTTTATTGCAAGAGCACTTGCACAAAACACAGCTATTTTGCTCCTGGATGAGCCGACAAGTTTTCTGGATTTGAAACATCAGGTAGGTATATACGACTTGCTCAAAACAGCGCAGCTTGAAAAAGGCAAAACAATCGTAGCGGTAACACACGACATCAACCTCACAATCCAGTACGCGGATGAAGTTCTGCTTCTTGGAGCAGATAGCAGTTACCAGCACGGCCGTGCCAAAGATGTTTTTTCACTTGACCAAATCGAGAAAGTTTTTGGCGTCAGGACATTTGCAGGCAAGGTTGGGGGAGAAAATTTTTTCCTTCCTTTAGGCAAATTTGCAAAAGACAGCAGGCAAATAACAAGCAAATTAGACGGCGGTCAACAGGAATAACTACGGCGGCTTACTATGATAACTGCTTATTTCTTATGAAGTTATTGCTGCCGAGGTAAATTGGCTTGAATAATTTGACTGTGCCGACTATATTTCCAGGTTTTGATATCGCTATTTGGGATAAAATAAGTGTTACACATAATATACTTCAATATGTTATAATAGCGTTTTTCGTAGATGCAAAAAGAAAGGTTCAGAGTAGTAAGAAAGGTAGGCAAGGAAGTGACGCAGAAACGCAAAAAGACTCCCGGAAGAAAAACAGGCTCAACCCTGCGAAAGACCTCGCTTGACGGAAACACAAAGCAGGGGCATTTGATTACCGCCGACACCGAGCGTTTCAAACAAATACTGTTGGAAAAACGCAAAGAGATAGTCGGCAATGTAAATGAAATGGAAGACGAGGCCCTCAAGAAGTCCCGGCTGGATGCAACCGGAGATTTGTCGAGTATGCCGATTCACATGGCCGATATTGGAACCGATAACTACGAACAGGAATTCGCTTTGGGCTTGATGGACAGCGAAAGGAAAATGCTGAAGGAAATCGACGATGCCCTGCAGCGCATCGAGAATGGAACTTACGGCATTTGCGAAGGCACTGACAAGCCAATAGCCAACGCCCGGCTCAAAGCCAAGCCCTGGGCCAGATACTGTGTTGAATATACCCGAAAGCTGGAACAGGATCTTGTAACCGAGCAGGAACAATCAATGTCAGAGTCGCAGGAGTATAAAAGCACAGATAAATCAGAGTAAGAGCTTCTTATTAAGAGCTAAAGCTGGCTTTGCCCTGCCCCTGCCGGCAACAAGCAGGGATATGTCAATATATGAGAAAAATCCGGATTAGCATATCGGTATGAAACACAGATGTCCAATCTGTCATAAAATCATCGAAGAACGCCATCAAGAACGGTCCGGAGAAGTAAGATTCTTTCCTTTTTGCTCACGGCGGTGCAAGCTGATAGATTTGGGTGCCTGGCTGGATGCCGAGTACAAAGTAATTTCCGAGCCGTCCGAGGCCCCATCCGATGCTGACACCGACAAACAATGAATGACAAGACTTAAAAATATTATTAAATTTGTTGAAATCAACCGATAATAAGTTTATTCTTGCATTCGTTTCTTATGGGACTATGAATAATTGTAACCCTTTTGAAAGGAAGCAAAATGGGCAGCGAAAAAGACTCTTCTCGGCTTTTTGGGAATGTTTTATTTCCCAAAATATTCCAAACTTTCCGTATGGCTATTCAGCCGGGCAAATTAATAATTGCTTTCGCGGCACTGGCGATTATATGCCTGGCCGGCTGGATTATGGACTTTAGCAAAACAGTCGTTGCCACATCAGGCACATCTGCATCCATGGCCGTTCCGGGTACACAAGGCAAAATTACAGAGTTGCAAATCTATATGACCAACTCCGAGCAGGTACGGCCATATATCGAAAAATACAAAGAAACAGGTGAGCGTAGTGGTGTATTTTCCACACTTTGGCATTTTTCCGCTGCAAGATTTCACGACGCACTAAATTCGCTATTCACATTCAATCTCCCGGGCGTAGCAGCGAATATCGCTGTGTGGTTTAACGCAGCCGGATGGGCGATTAGGTACCATTTTCTTTACTGCACCATATTCTTTACGATAGGCCTTGCAGTGATTTCCATTGCCGGCGGCAGCTTATGTCGAATTTCAGCGTTGCAATTTGCCCGTGGCGAAAAACCCGGCCTGACTGAGGCGCTGCGCTTCAGCACAAAAAAATTCCTAAGCTTTTTCACTGCACCTTTAGCGCCGTCCGGTATAATTATCTTCATAGGCCTGTTCATATTCCTGCTGGGACTGATAGGCAACATTCCAAGGGTCGGTGAGCTGATAATGGGGGCACTCTTGCCGTTAGCTTTGATTGCAGGGGCACTGATAACGGTCATTTTAATAGGAACGGTTGCAGGATTCAACCTGATGTTTCCTGCCGTGGCTTATGACGGTTCAGACTGTTTTGATGCGATAAGTCGTTCCTTTAGTTATGTATATACAAAGCCGTGGCAAATGGGCTTTTATACCGCGATAGCTGTGGTCTATGGCGCAATTTGTTATACATTTGTTCGGTTTTTTGCCTCTTTGCTGCTCCTGGTTACTCACTGGTTTTTGCGGCTTGGTGTCTGGGTTGACAGCGGTAAAGGGATTAATAAGCTCACCGCTATCTGGCCTGAGCCAAGCTTTATGAACTTGCTTTCTCCGGGAGGTTCGGCAGCAGCCAACTGGTCGGAATCGTTTGCTTACCTTTTGGTGCATTTGCTTCTATTAGTCGTTGTCGGCTTAGTAGTTTCTTTCCTGATAAGTTTTTATTTTTCCGCCAACACCATAATCTATTCACTTATGCGCAACAGGGTTGACAATACTGCTCTGGATGATATTTACACACATTTCGACGATATCAAAACCGAGCCGCCCCCCCTTAAAGACCAGCCCGAGGAATCAGGAGTCTAAGCCGGAGTGTTGGAACACAGGATGATATTTAGCCCCCAGGTTTATCCTGGGGGTTTTATTTTATATTTAGCCCCCGGTTTTACTGGGGGTTTCAACTATGACGGATAGACATTTGCCAAGCCCCCCCTGTCTTCTCAATTGCGTGACGATAACTTCTTGACAGGCACTTAAGCTGTTGTTAGAATTAAGTTTGTAAGTATTACGGGGGACAATTATGGCGATAAGAGAATATGTCTGATTCAAACTCAGAACACAGGATACAGAATTCAGAATACAGCCCTATGGACTCCGCCGTGAGGCGTCCCCGAGCGGACTTACGGAAAACACAGAATTCAGCACATCCTCCCACACTGCTCAGGTTTCGCAGACCTTTGATTATACTTGCCCATATAGTTATTTTTGCTGTTTCTTTGATGCTTTCCTTCCTGCTGGCAAACAATATGCAGTTCAAGCGTAGCTGGTTTGTAGAACAGTATCCTCTTTTGTTGATGTTCTTTATCATCATCAAGCTGGTAGTATTCGCCTCTTTCAATCAATATCGCGGCTGGTGGCGTTATGTCAGCATATCAGACCTTACCGGCATTACAGGCGCTTCAGTTTTGAGCACACTTATAATTGTGGTTCTATGGTACGCAGTAGTACTGAATGTCGGTCCCGTTCGCAGACATCTCCAGAACATAGCCGACACCGCCCAGGGCATATTTATACTCGATATGTTTGCCACGGTTTTGCTGTTAGCCGGCCTGCGAATGGTAATACGGCTATACTACGAGGAGTTCCGCACTGCCGAAGCCGGCCGGTTGAAACGATTTCTCATAGTCGGCGCAGGTGATGCCGGCGAAGAATTACTGCGGGCAATTCTTCACAAACCCGTCGTCGAATATGAAGTTATCGGTTTTATCGACGATGACCCGCTCAAGCAGGGTTTTAATATTCACGGAATACCGGTACTCGGCACTGTCGAGCAACTGTCCGGAATCTGCAAGGAGCGCAACATCGAAGAAATTGCCATTGCAATGCCATCAGCAACTCATCAACATCTAAGGCGTGTCATTCAGGTATGCGAGGGTGCCAAAGTTCGGTTCCGGACTGTACCGTCAATTACTGACATTGCCTCAGGCAAGTTCCGTGTTTCTCAGATTCGGGATATTGACATTAATGATTTGTTAGGCAGGGAAGCTGTCCAGCTCGACCTTGATTTAATAGAAGCTTTTGTCAAAGATAAAACAATCCTTGTTACCGGTGCCGGCGGCTCCATTGGTTCGGAAATGTGCAGGCAGATGTGTAATTTCAACCCGAAGCTGCTTTTGCTTATTGAGCAGGCTGAAAATCCACTGTTTGATATAGAGCGGGAATTGCACAGCCGATTTCCACAGGTTCCTATAGAGGCGATCATTTGCAACATTACCGACAGGATACGTGTCGAGGAAATTTTTGAAAAGTATAAACCACAGGTTGTTATTCACGCCGCCGCTCATAAGCATGTGCCTTTGATGGAACTTAACCCCAGAGAATCCATCAAAAACAATATTGTGGGCACGCAAACCGTTGCCAACGCTTCGGATAATTACGGTACTACTAATTTTGTAATGATTAGCACCGACAAAGCTGTCAACCCAACCTCACTTATGGGCTCATCCAAGCGAATCGCGGAAATGTACATTCAGGACTTAAATAGAACCAGCAAAACGCATTTTGTAACCGTTCGGTTTGGCAATGTGCTTGATTCCAACGGCTCTGTTGTGCCTATCTTCAGAAAGCAGATAGCCCATGGCGGCCCGGTAACCGTTACTCATCCTGAGATGAAACGTTATTTTATGACCATACCGGAAGCAAGCCAGCTCGTCTTGCAGGCAGCGACAATGGGTAAAGGCGGAGAAATCTTTGTGCTTGATATGGGCGAACCGGTAAAAATCGTGGATTTGGCCAGAGAGCTTATTACGCTAAGCGGTTTTAGGCCTGGAGAAGATATTGAGATATCTTTCACCGGCTCCAGACCCGGCGAAAAGCTTTTTGAAGAGCTTTCGATAAAAGGCGAAGATATGCAGCCGACAAGGCATCCCAAAATCGGTATATGGAAGAATATTCCGATGGACCGCGATAAACTCTGCGCCGGCATAAATGAGCTGGTGACTCTGGCCAAAACGCGAAACACAGCTAAAAGCCAGCTAACTCAGAAAATCAAGGAACTTGTACCGGAGTATCTCAGCGTAAATAATAAAAGCGCTGAAATATAAAAATAGTGTGCAGCATTTAGCTAGCGTACGGTTTTCTTTCTTTAGTCCGCTATGTACTATTACTATATGCTATCTTCCCGGTCTGTCTCTCTCGGATGAGCGTTTTCGTAAACCTCTTTTAGCTTTCTTGTGCTAAGATGTGTGTAAATCTGCGTGGTTGATAGTGACTGGTGGCCGAGCAATTCCTGGACGCTTCTCAAATCCGCTCCGTTGTTCAGCATATGCGTTGCGAAGCTGTGGCGCAGGGTATGTGGGCTGATTGCCGGGTCCAGTCCAGCCATTTTGAGATATTTGTCCATCTTACGACGGACGCTTCTGGTACTAAGTCGCTGGCCGTGTTTGTTTACGAATAGAACTTTCGAGTCGAAATTACCGTTGCTTTGCGCCCTTTTATTTCTAAACTCCATATAATGCTGAATAGCCTGTAAAGCTGAGGAACCTATAGGGGTAATTCTCTCTTTTTTGCCTTTGCCTCTGATATGTACGACTTCGCCCAGGAAGTCTATATCGTCCATATTCAGCGCCGAAAGCTCACTAACTCTTATACCGGTGCTGTAAAGTGTCTCCATAATAGCTCTATCTCTGACACCCAGCCAGTTATCCATTGGCGGAGCATCGAGCAATCTCTTTATTTCTTCGTACTCAAGAAACCTCGGCAGTTTTTTCTCTTGCTTCGGTGTTCTAACTACCGTAACCGGATTGGAGCTAAGCTGGCCTCTTTTAACCAGGAACTTATAAAAGCTTCGCAATGTAGCAAGTTTACGAGCTATGGTCGCTTTGGAATACTGCTTCTCATTTAGAAGGGCCAGGTACGCTCTAACGGCGTTTGTCTCTACTAAAAGAAGTAACTGGTCAACTTTGAGTTGCGCCGCCACAGCCGCAACTGTACCGGCTTGCCCTGATTCAATCGTGGACAACGAAATCGGCTCATCATCTGACGTATCTCGCGTAGAAGCATCAATCAGAAACTGTCCGAATTGGTTCAGGTCGGCGCCATAACACTTAGCGGTATGTTCGGAGAACCGCTTTTCAAAGTTCAAGTAATTCAGGAATTCATGAATAATTACACTGTCTTCCATAATCGCACCTAAACCTATACAAAAAATGTTATTTTTCAATTGCCAGAAGTTCGTCTGCCTGGCCGATAAGCAACTGCGTCAGTTTGAAACTCAGTACCGCTGCATCGAACCAGTCAAAATCCGTCCGTTTATCCTTTGCTTGTTCAATCAGAGCATCCAAAAGTTCATCTTCACTACCGCTGTCGTAACGAAATATAAACTTTTCTGTCCCCTTGTTTAAAATCAGTTGTCGCTTTGTTCTTTTCATTGCTATAGACAGTTTTGGCTTAAAGAAAAAATCGGTCCAAAAAATATCAGCCCAACGAATCGTTTCCAATAAGCATCTCTACCCTTTATCGGTCTAAAAGCAGTTTACTAAAGTCCAAATTTCAATTTTCTCTAAGAACCGCTAAAAAACCACGCTTTGGAAAACACTACAATGGTTTTATCGGCCAATAAGACTCTTGTCTTCACAAATTGAACGCAAATGTTCAAATTATGCGCAAATTCACACAAATCTATCACACCGCGTCCATTTGGCTCTAATTTGCTCTGAAGAAGACTATTCCGTCTTTTTCTTTGGAGTGTACAAGGCCCCGCTGTTGAAAGTGAGTGATATATTTTAACGCTTCATCGCTGCCCAACCCCAGTCCTGTGCAGATATCATTTAGCGAGCAAGGCCTGCGTTTCAGCATTGATAATATCGTATTGCGTACTGCATATTGCGCATTGCGATTGACGCACGACGGCACACGGACGACGCACGACGAGGATACAACCTCGCACTTTTCCCCCAGTTCTTCAGCTATAGCCTCCAGCTTTTGGGTATCCAATCTTTTGATGCCCGCCTCAGCCGTAGGCCGCGTGGCTGTATTAAGCTGTATTTTATCTGGCCTAATGCGTTCTATAGCACCTTTGATTTTGCCAATTTGCTCAGTATCAGTATTAAAACCTTCGAGTAGAAATACTTCGAGCGCAATCTGGCCGGCAAATTCGTTTCTAAATGCGCACAATCCAGCTATTAGTTTTTCGATACTCAATCTAAGATAAGGGCGATTTATTTTCTGGTAAGTCTGTTCGTCACCAGCGTCGAGAGACGGCAAAACCACATCTGCCTTTGCACAATCCGCTCGAACATCCTGCCTGTACAGCAGTGTACCGTTAGTCAGTATAGCTACAGGAACATCGGTAATCTTTTTTATGCCGTCTATAATTTGGCCTAATCCGGCATTCAAAGTCGGCTCGCCGGAACCGCTGATGCTGATAAAATCTGCCTGCAGACCTCGGCCTAATCTTTTTTTTAGTTCGTCTAAAACCGCCCCAACGTCACAATAGTTTTTGCGTTCGATGGTCTTCTCGGAGGTTTTAGCCAGTTGGCAGTAAACACAATCCAGCGAACAGGTCTTAAATGGTACAATATCAACGCCCAGACTAAGCCCCAACCTTCGGGATGGCACCGGCCCAAATAAATACTTCTCTCGCATCTTATGTAATCTCGAATATCCGCTATTAGTGCTCTGTTGCTGCTCAATCGAGGAGTTGTCATTGCGAGGCCTGAAAGGCCGCGGCAATCTCAACCGTTAGATAAAGTTTTTTAACTTTTATTTTCTTTACTCAAACTGACCGATGGCCAGTTTGAAAAATCAAAAATCAAGGATTAAAAATCAAAATTGCGGAATCCCGACAAAGTCGGGATGGCTTTTTGATTGTTTTTGTTTTACGGAACATATTTTATTA
>CAJVYN010000006.1 GCA_913009355.1 uncultured bacterium
ATTTACCGTAATGGTCGAAAAATTTCGGTAGTACCCGAAAACAAAATCATCCCGGCACTACTAAGAGAATTGGAAAATCTATAGTCAGGCAAATGCGCGAAAAGTTACCAGATATCTCTGATGGGCTGCTCAAAACGATCAAGCGATTTTGTATAGTTGTAATTTTCAGTATCGCCTTTGCATACATCGAGGCCGCTGTGGTTGTCTATCTGCGGACAATTTTTTATCCTGCCGGCTTCATTTTCCCCTTGATGAATTTCGGAACCGACCCACTCTGGAAGCAGCTTTTGTTTACTGAAATCGGCAGAGAGGCCGCCACGATGGTTCTAATCGTTTCCGCCGCCTGGCTGTTCGGCCAAAACCTCCGCCAACGAACAGCTTTCTTTCTAACCATCTTTGCAATATGGGATATTTTCTACTACGTATGGCTAAAGGTTCTTATCAACTGGCCTGCCTCGATTATGGATTGGGACGTACTCTTTTTAATACCGCTCGCCTGGGCTTCACCTGTCCTGGCCCCACTGCTCATCTCACTTACATTACTCAGCTTTGCTGTAATAATACTCTACCGATGCTGTTGTGCCGTCCCTCTTAAAGTAAATCTGACAGACTGGCTGGTCTTCACCCTTGCCGGCCTTGTTGTGGTTGTCTCTTTCTGCATTGCCGGCCTGCACATCACAGAGCCGGACTTCCAATCCTATTTCTATTGGCCGTTATTCGCCGCCGGTCTCTTATCAGCCATCGCAATGTTCGGCAAATGCCTCTTGTTGTCCCGCACTAAACATTAGCGATTAATCAGCTAAGATACTGTTGTTAATGAACTTAGCTGAATAATTTCAAGATGCCGCCAAATATCCGGGTCATCGTTTGATTTGCTTTTTGGGGTTAAGCTGAATAACTGATTTGTCGATTAAACTATGGTCGATAGGTATTATTTTTTTGTCCTATAATTCTTAGTATTTATTATCAGCCGAATTGCGTTGTGGAGAGGAAAAAGATGCCAAAGGTTCGTAACTTTACGGTTTTGCCTGCACTGCCGGATTCTTTAAAGGCACTGGAGATTATCGCACAGAATTTGTTTTGGTCCTGGAACCCGGAGTTTGTAGAGTTGTTCAAACGTATTGACAGTAATTTGTGGGCGGCTTGTGGTCATAATCCGGCCAAATTTCTTGGCAATGTTTCACAGAAGCAATTAGAGGCTCTGGCTGAAAATCAGGGTTTTCTGTGTGAGTTGCAGCGAGTTGAGGAAAAGCTGAAATTATATCTTGACGGATCAACGTGGTTTGAAAAGGTGTGTTCAAAATGTACCGAGCCGACTATCGCATACTTTAGCGCCGAGTTTGGTATTCATGAATGCCTGCCTGTTTATTCAGGCGGTCTGGGGGGGTTGGCGGGGGACCACTTAAAAAGCGCATCGGACCTTGGTGTGCCGTTAGTTGGTGTTGGCCTTATGTATCAGAAGGGTTATTTCCGTCAATATTTAAACGTTGATGGTTGGCAGCAGGAAGTGTATGTCGAGAATGATTTCTATAATATGCCGGTCGAGCTGGTTCGAGAAGCCAACGGCCAGCCGTTAGTCATTAGCGTTGAATATCCGGGCAGGTCTGTATATGCACAAATATGGTGTGTTGCCGTTGGCAGAGTCAAACTGTATCTGCTGGACACCAACATTGCCGCTAATTCGTCGATTGACCGTATAATCACCACCAGTCTTTATGGCGGCGACAGTGAGATGCGAATTCGTCAGGAGATTATATTGGGTATTGGCGGCTTAAAGGCTTTAACAGCTATGAATATTACACCAACTGTCTGCCATATGAATGAAGGGCACGCCGCCTTTGCGGCGTTGGAGCGTATTCGGCAGTTGCGAAGCGATAAGAATATGACTTTTGATGAAGCTCTGGAGGCTGCGAAATCGGGGAATATTTTTACGACACACACGCCTGTAAAAGCCGGTCTTGATGAGTTTTCAGTAAAACTGATGGATAAATACTTTGGCCGGTTTATTGACGATCTTGGGATAGATAAAAAGCAGTTTCTCGCATTAGGCAGAATAGATGCTAACGATGATAACGAGTCATTCAAGATGCCGATTCTGGCATTAAGGCTGAGCAGTTATAGAAACGGCGTAAGCAGGTTGCATGGGCAGGTATCGCGCAGCATGTGGGCTTTCCTTTGGCCCGGTGTGCCTGTTAGTGAAGTGCCGATAACTTCGATTACAAACGGCGTGCACACCAAAAGCTGGCTGTCAGATGAGATGAACTCTTTATATGAAAGATATCTTGGGCCGGATTGGTCAGATGAAACCACTGATACATCGGTTTGGAAGAACGTCGAACAAATCCCTGATGAGGAATTCTGGCGGATACACCAACGATGCAAAGCACGTCTGATTGCTTTTGCCCGCAGTCAGCTTATGGCGCAGATGCAACGGCGAGGTACTTACCATACTGAATTGAACTGGGCTGAGGAGGTTCTTGATTCTGAAGCGCTGACTATTGGTTTTGCCAGACGATTTGCCAGCTATAAAAGGGGTAATCTGCTGCTTAAGGACCCGAAACGGCTTGTAAAGCTGCTAAGTAACCCGAATCGGCCCGTTCAGATTATTTTTGCGGGCAAGGCCCACCCGAAAGATACGGAAGGCAAGGAGATTATCCGTCAGATTATTCACTTCGCCAGCCAGTACGATGTGAGACGGCGTATAGTATTTCTGGAAGACTATGATATTAATGTGGCCAGAGTTCTGGTTCAAGGCGTTGATATTTGGCTTAATAATCCTCGCAGGCCGATGGAGGCCAGCGGCACAAGCGGTATGAAAGCAGCAATTAACGGCGCATTGAATATGAGCACTTTAGACGGCTGGTGGTGTGAGGCTTACCGTCCTGAGGGCGGCTGGGCTATTGGTTCAGGCGAAACCTATGAGGATGCAGGGTACCAGGATATGGTGGAATCGCAGATGATTTATAATATGCTGGAAAACGAGATTGTTCCTTTGTTCTACACCCGCTCAGCCGACAATTTGCCGCGGGCCTGGATACGCAGAGTAAAAAATTCTATTGAGTGGATATCGCCGCGGTTCAACACGCACAGGATGGTCAGTGAATATACTCGAAGGTTTTACAATCCGGCTGCGGCCAGGTGGCGGTATTTGACTGCGAAAGCCTGCTCCAGGGCCAAGGCGTTTTCGATGTGGAAATCCAATATAAAAACGGCCTGGCCGGAATTTGCCATCAAAGATGTTCAGGTACAGGTCAACAACAACGGCCAGGGAAACAGCCGGCTAAATCCAGAGCAATCCCAGATTAAGGTCGGCTCGGAGTTAAGCGTCAGGGCATTGGTTAAGCTCGGCAAAGTTGGCCCTGACGATGTTTCAGTCGAGCTTTATCATGGTACTGTGGATGCCTGGGGGAATATCAGGAACGGTTCATCTGTGAGAATGGATTATAAAGAAGCCGCGGAGCAGGATGAAGAACATTGGTTTTCAGGCTCAATGTCTTGCAGAACATCAGGCCGACAGGGCCTTGCCGTGCGTGTTTTGCCCAGGCACGTTGATATGGTTAATCCTTACGAGTTGGGGCTGATTCTCTGGGAAACAACAACTTAGTTCATAGTTGATAGTTCGTGGTTCATAGTTGATGCACAATGAACCGACAACTATTCGTTCTCTTTGTTGCTTAGAAGTTCGTAAGCCTCTTCAGCGGAGCCGGCTTCGTTAAGACTTTGTTTGAATTGTTCATCAAGCATAAGTCTGCTTATTCTGGCCAAAGCCTGAATATGTGGGCCGGTTTGGTCGGCTGGCGAGACCAGCAAGATGACGATTGTTACCGGCTTCTCATCTATGCTTTCAAAATCAATCGGTTCACCTGCAATTCCGACCGCCATAACCAGTTCCTTGACAGCTTTGCATTTGCCGTGCGGGATGGCGATTCCGGCGCCGATTCCGGTGCTTCGGGTTTGTTCACGCATTAGAACAGCGTCTAAAACAACATCTTTGTCGAGCAGTATTCGTTAGCATTGAGCAAATCTACCAGTTCTGTTATTACCGATTTCTTGTCTTTGCCTTCCAGCGGGACTTTAACGCAGGCCGGCCGCAGTATTTGTGTTAGAATCATATCGTGCACGCCAAATATACTGTATTTATCGTAAATATTTACACAAACCAACCATTATATTTAATTATGAGTCTGATTGCAACAACTTTGCAAAAAATTACTTTAATAAGATTATTTTTTGTTACCCGCCGCTGGTAAGATTGTTATAAGGGTCGGGACGGCTTTGCCCTTTACATCCCGGTACTGCCGGGCTAAAATAAGTGTGGTTTGTAATTGAGTTCATAGACTAATGAGCAGCGAGTAACAAATATGGAAAAGATAGGGCTTTACGACACGACCCTTCGTGATGGAATGCAGGCTGAAGGCGTCAGCTTTTCGCTGGCCGATAAGCTCTCAATCGCCAGGTGCCTTGACGAGCTTGGCGTCGATTACATCGAAGGCGGATATGCAGCTTCCAACCCCAAAGAAATGCAGTTCTTCACCGAGGTGGCGAAACTGGGTTTGAAGAATTCGAAAATCGCAGCTTTCGGTAACACCCGCAGGGCCGATACAAAGGTTTGCGATGATACCTCGCTCAATGCAATGCTCGCCTGCAGGACAGAGGCGGCTGCTTTGGTTGGCAAAAGCTGGGATATGCATGTAACGGCTGTGCTGGGCTGTTCGCTGGACGAGAATCTAGCCATTTGTGCCGAGTCCGTCGAGTTCCTGAAAAGTAAGGGACTGGAAGTGATTTTCGATGCTGAACATTTCTACGACGGCTACAGGAATAATCCCGAATATGCGATGAAGGTTCTGCTCGCTGCCGCTGAGGCCGGGGCTGATATACTGGCACTTTGTGATACTAACGGCGGTTCTTTGCCGAACGATGTGTACGAAATTACCAAAGCCGTCTGCGCTGAGGTAAGCCCGGCAGTGGTGGGAATTCATACCCATAATGATAGTGACTGTGCCACTGCCAATTGCCTTGCTGCGGTTCGAGCCGGCGTCCGCCACGTTCAGGGCACAATAAACGGATTAGGCGAGCGGTGCGGCAACGCCAATTTGTGCACCGTCATACCTGACCTTGCATTTAAAATGGGCCTTGAAGTCCTTAGCCCGGAAAAAATCAAAACGCTGACGGAAGTGTCGCGTTTTGTTTTTGAGATAGCCAATTTAACGCCGGTGATGAATATGCCGTATGTCGGCGAAAGTGCTTTTGCGCACAAGGCCGGCCTGCATGTAAACGCCCTGCGCAAAGACAAACATACCTACGAGCACATTAGCCCGGAACTTGTCGGCAATGAAAGGCGGTTTCTTATATCGGAGCTGAGCGGCAGGTCGAACGTTTTAGCCGAGCTGGAAAAGGCCAAGATAGCTGAGGATAAGGTATTGGCTGGAAAAATTCTCGCTCGTGTTCAGGAACTTGAGAATGAGGGCTATCAGTTCGAGGCCGCCGATGCCAGTTTTGACCTACTGGTCAGGAAGATTATGGGCACATATAAGCCGTTTTTTGAGCTTATAAAGTATTATGTAACCACAGAGAAGCGTGCGACCGGCGATTTAGTTACCGATGCGACGGTTAAGCTGAAGGTCGGCGATAAAGTAGAGCACGTTGTTGGCGAAGGTGACGGCCCGGTTAACGCTCTTGACGCAGCTTTGCGAAAGTCACTGGAGAATTTTTATCCGGGCATCAGGGATGTTCACCTGATTGATTATAAGGTTCGGGTGGTTAATGCTCGCGCGGGTACTGCTGCGCGTGTACGTGTAATAATTGAGTCGCGTGACAAGAATTCTATATGGGGCACGGTCGGCGTCTCGGAGAACGTCATCGAGGCCTCCTGGCTGGCCCTTGTTGACAGCGTCGAATATAAGTTGCAAAAAGACGCCCAGTAATTTTTGATATTATGTCAACCGAAACATAGGTAACACTTTATACCGACTACATGGGTAACACTTTTTCGGGTTTATGTTCGCCTATCTGTGCAGCTGCACAGATAAGTGGCTGACTTTTGACAAGTACTATCTGCCACTTTCTACGATCAATTTCGGCCAGTAAATATTTACAATACCATAGTTCTTTTTCTATCCACGCCCAACCGGAAACCAAATCGAAGGGCTTCACGAGATGCCTTCTGGCTCTTAATGTCTGAATACTATTGCTCTGTTACTGCTCAATCGAGGAGTTGTCATTGCGAGGCCTGCGGAGCAGGCCGTGGCAATCTCAACCGTTAGATTTGACATTGCTTCGCTCGCAATGGCAGTCCGTCAAATTACAAGTAACAGAGCACTATTCGCTAACGACTAATTTCTGGCGTCTTTTTTTTCGGCGGTTTATTGTTCGCACCTCCGGCTCGATTGGGCTGTCATTCGAAGCTGCTTCGACGGCTTCATGGGCTGTAGAGGCGAATAAATCAGCCCCAATTTCCTGCCAAAGACCTTCCGCTCGATTGAATAATCCGCCTGATAGCATTATTCGCATATTGGGCCAGGCATTTACCTCTTTTACAGTGTCTATCAATTGCCGGATGTGAGGCGCCTGCTTTGGGTTTGCGCCATAAATCAGCAGGATATCAGGGCCGTATTCGTTTACGAAGGCAAAAATATCATCGTTGGTTAGGCCGCCGCCGAGGAATTTAACTTCCCAGCCGTCACTCTCGAACAGGTCAGCTATTATTTGACCACCGAGTTCCTGCAATTCCTTTGGGGCGCAGCAAACCACTATTTTTTTGTCTTTGCCAGGCCTGTGGGGCAATTTGTTTTGGAGCTGGTCCACAATTGTACGGTTAATCCGGGTAGCCAAATGCTCCTGAATGGAAGTAATTCTATCTGAGCAAGATAATTTCTCGATTTCTACCATAATGGGCCATATAACATCCACATAAACCGAATTGGCTAACGTGCCGCCGTGAAGAGTCTCTTCTATGACAGCCCGGCACTGTTTTCTATCGCCCTGGAGCAAAGAATCTAAATACCGCTCAAGAGTACTATCCTTAATCATAATTCAATCTCCCAAAATATTTTCTGTCCGATGCACATTGCCTATTGTGTCATTCCAGTGTACTGCAAGTTATGCAGGTGTTAAAATAGGCAGTATTGCTATCGGGGAATGGCAAGAAAGAACTTTAGTTAAAATAGGTAGTTTCTTTGGAAATTCGCTAATTTGCCTAATTTGCCATTTGTCTAATTTGCTTTAGTTAGTGTAACTGCTTTGTTAACAAATGCTTATAGGCGTAACAATCGATTATTGGCTTTTTCGACAAGGGCTTCGCCTGAGTTCAGCCGAACGTCCTTATGGCAAATGTTGATTATTTTGAGATTTTTTCGCGGAAAAATTCAACTGCTATAAGATGCTAAAGCGATGAAAATTTTAGCCCTGTGTCTTAAAAAAACAACCGTCTGTTTGTCCTTTACCTTGGCTATGGTCTGCCCCCAGCCATCCTGTGGATTTGATTGAATTTGGCGGGCTGTTACTTAATAATTTGGCCGTAACATAGAAAAGTCCGGTAAAAAAGGCGAAAAAGTGACAATATCCTAAAGAGTAAAAAAAAATCATAAAAATTGCTATTTTGCCTAAATACGCTAATCTATCCAAATTAACATTGCCGATAACTTTATCAATTGAAGGAACAATAATTTTAAGGATAGGAGATTTGAATTATGGAGACTTTAACCGAGCAACGCAAGAATACCCGGACCGACCTTTCCTGGCCTGTGAGCATTTGGCTGCCGGAAGCCAATAGATTTTTTAACGGCCAAAGCTCCAACATCAGCAAGACCGGCGTTTTTGTTACAGTTCCTATGACGACGCCTATCCGTGCAGGCCATATTGTGGAAATCAATTTTCCGCGCACAATCGCTTTGGCAAAGCAAAAAGGCCGATTCGCTCGTATTAAAAGCGGTAAAGTAGTTAGAGTTGAGCGCAGGAACATGCTCAAAGATGCCTGTATCGGTGTTGCAGTCGTCTTTGAGTAGTCTAAAACAGCTTTTTTACCTTTACTGTGAGTAATTGCGGATAGGTTACAGCTGTTGATAAACGGGTTAGTGTAAATTGGTGGCGGATTTATCGTGCGGGTTATTTTCAGTCTGAGTCACGAGTCACGAGTCACGAGTCACGAGTCACGAGTCACGAGCGACGAGCGACGAATTAGGTACGGGTTTCCTTTTCATTTAGCCCTGGGTTTCACCCGGCTTTTTTCAATTGATTATTGATTATTTCCTCTGTGGCCAATTTTCCCCGAATCAGGATAATTCTAATCAACAATTCTTTCCAGCAGCCGCTGCAGAAGTTCCATCGGCAGGCCCATCACGTTTGTCAAGCTGCCTTCTATTCTTTCGATAAATTCGTCTCCATTCTTCTGGATAGCATAAGCGCCCGCCTTGCCCTGCCAGGATTTACTTTTGATATGATCAGCGATTTGCTCCGCAGTCAATTTCTTAGGATAAACGGTCGTGGTATCGCTTTCGCTCAATTCGGTACCATCGCTTATCCTGACAATCGCAACAGCGGTTATTACCTTATGAGGCGTACTAAACAGCTTTTTAGTAATCTGCTCGGCCTCTTTGGCATCAGCAGGCTTACCGATTATCTGGCCGTTAAAATCAGCAACGGTATCGGCACCGATAACCAAACGTGACGGGAACTTGACAGCCACATTTTTTGCTTTCGCCAACCCAAGCTGTTCAGCATATTCACGGGCACTGATTTGGTCGGACAGAAAAGCTGACTCATCGATATCCGGGGGGATAACCGTAAACTTGAAGCCCGCTTCAGCCAGAAGCTGTTTTCGCCGCGGTGAGGCCGAAGCGAGAATGATGGACAACTGAAAATGTGACAATTTCAACAACCAATAAACTACAAACTATGAACTACGAACTATTTAAGACGGACGTGATAAACTATCTTCCTGCAAAAAGTTATATACTCTTTCTCTATCCCGGTTAAATCGGAATCGCTATCGATATACTGCTTAAACAACTGCGTCCCAATGGCCCGATTCCACCGGATAGTCAGCGGAATATTTCTATCTGCCGCAATCCTTTTGCTCGCCTCGCTGAGCGGCCAATCGCCCCTTAGCCCATCGACAAGCAACTGCGAAAAGTTACTCAGCCGTTTCCCATAGCCCTCTTCCCGCAGAAATCGCACCAGCCCATAAGATTGACCGTAAAAGGCCATTACACTATCATCATTTGCAACAAGTGCTTCGCCGGGGTTCATAGCTATCAATTCTTTTAGCGGTATCATTTTATTCTTTATCAGCGTTGTTTTTAGTGCACCTAATCGCTGCATATTCCGACCCGGCTCAAAGTAGAACAACCCCTTGTCGTTTCTGTGCGCCTCGAAGAGCATTGCAACACCTTCGTCGAGCCAGCTCGGCAGGCGGAACTTAAAATGCCTGCTGTTAAACTGATGCCATCCCTCGTGTCCGAGAACGGAAAAGGTTCGTTCTCTGCCGATATTATATACCACGCAGGCACCGTTTAGATAATACGCACCAGCCTTTATTTTGCAGTACAGCGATGCCTGCCGGCCGGCAAAGGTTTTTGTGAAATCCTCCCACTGCTGCCGGTCGGCAAAAAGATAAACAGTAAACTTAGCTGTCGTTGCGATAGGTTCGGGCAGTTGAGCGTTGTAGGCCAAATAGGCCGATTCCATAAACCCGGGAACCTGACTAAGCATCAGAGGATCCAAAAGCGTTGTTAAAATCTCATAGTGTTTGGTAGTAATTTTTACTCCCGGCCCATACCCGTTTTGCCAAACCTCAACTGATTTCAGAGCCGGCAGATTTTGTTTTTGCAAATACTCAATCATACCGTCACAGGTATCGATTCGCTGAACTCCAGCCCCCTTCTTAGGAAGCCGACCTTCGGAACAGCCGGCCAGGCAAACAACCGCTACTATCGAAATTAGCACAAACTTTCTTACCACAATCCTCTCTTTCCTGCTCAGGTTTCCTTGAACGGGGAACTGAATACATCAGCGGTGAACAGATAGACTTCAGTTTCCGCATCTTTCCAGGCATCAGCGGCCAGACCGGCTTTGTGTGCGCAGCAGTACGAAAGAAATTCTTCTTTGCTCCAGCCGGTCTCAGCGGCAACCTGAGGCAGAAAGCAGCCTGAGGCACATCCTCTTTTTATATAAATGCCGTCAATACCTAATCGCAGACTCAACGGCTCATCTGTCTTCTTCAACGGCGACAGAACCGATATTTCGATATCCAATTGCTCTAACTCATCGCTGGTTACAGGGTCAGCCAAAAACCGCGGGTCGCTGGCAACTGACGCTTTTGCCATCTCAACAACCAGCTCAATCAATGGTATTTCGGAAGTGAATTGGCCGATACAGCCCCGCAGTCGGCCCTGGTTTTTCAACGTTACAAAGCAGCCGCAATGGACATTTAGCTGTGGGTCGTCCGACTCGTGTTTTGGAATCGGCCTGCCCGTAATAACCGCCTTAACAGTATCACAGGCGGTTTTGAGAAGTGTTTCTTTTTGAACATCGTTCATTTTTCAGACGGTAAATATATGCTCCAGCATCTTTATTAGATAAACTACGACAGCCAATAATATGATAACAACGATGGTGGCAAGGTTAAAGTACTTTTCTATTAACCAGCGGGCTCTTTCTCCGAGAAAATAAAAGAGTAATGCCTCACCGCCGAACCTCATTGTGCGGAATACGATACTTACCGTTACAAATTTGGCCAGTGAAACCTCAGCCATCCCGCCGACCCAGCTGAAAATCATATAGGGCACGGGAGTCAGGGCTGAGATAGCGATAGCCCAGAAGTCATATTTTGCGTAAAGATCGAGAGCGGACTGGGCTTTTGTGCCAATGCCAATGGTGTTGAATAAATCAACCACCCTGTCAGGGCCGATAGCTAAGCCGAGGGAGAAAGCGATTGTTCCACCAAGAACGGAAAAGAACGCACAGGTAAGCCCGTATCTCAACGAGCGTTTTGGTTTGCCCAGACAAAGCCCAATGACCAGGATATCTGCAGGAATCGGCACACATATCGGCTCGGTCAAAGCAAGCACGATGAGCGCCGGAACACCGAAGCGTGTATCAGCCCAGTGAACAACCCAGTTATACAAGCGTCTGTGCCAGTGCCACCAGGCAACGGACCCGCCGCTCGTCGCTCGTCGCTCGTCGCTCGTTTTTCGATTTACCATCTCATTGTTCGACATTCATCTCCTTGTTCGATATTCTAAACCGCTAATTCTACATTTTTAATTCTACATTCTCAATTCTAAAATATTCTTTACTGCAGAGCAAAATTGTTTTAACATATTGTTATGATTGAGAAAGTTGTATCTAAATGTAAACTCCAGCAGTGGTCGAAGGTAAAGGATGATTTAAACTACTGGTTGGGTAAAACAGCCCGGCAGCGTATTGCGGCCATAGAACATTTAAGAAGTCAGTATTATGGAAGTTCAGCCAGACTTCAAAGAACTGCTCGAATTATTAAACGCTCATAAGGTCGAATACGTTATTGTGGGGGCGTACGCACTTGCGTTCCACGGCGTGCCTCGATTCACCGGCGATATCGATATTTTCGTAAAACCTGACCCTGAAAATGCAGAGAAAATCCTGGCCGCTCTTAAAGAATTTGGTTTCGGCTCTTTAGGTTTAACTAAATCAGACTTCGTGGACCCCGATAAAGTTATCCAGCTTGGCTTTGCCCCTGTTCGCGTGGACTTAATCACCTCGCTAACCGGCCTTTCATGGCAGCAGGTTTTCTCAGGGAAAGTTCAGGGAACCTATGGTGACGTGCCTGTCTATTATCTTGGGCGTAAGGAATTTCTCTCCAACAAAAAAGCTTTAGGCAGAAAAAAGGACCTGGCAGACATAGAGGCGCTTGACGAAGATTGACGCAACTATGGTTGACAAAGAACAATTTGAAACTGTCGGCGAGGGGTTATTAGTACGAGCGCCAGCCAAAATAAACTTAAGTCTGCTAATAGCCGGGCAGCGGGCCGACGGTTTTCACGAAATAGAAACCGTAATGGCCAAGGTGAACTTCTACGATGAAATCCTCATTCAGCAAGGCCAAAAAGCCGGTATCGAACTTGTCTGCAAAGGTTCGTATTGGGCACCCGAGGGGGAAAAAAATCTCATTTACACGGCCTGCGAAATGCTTCTGGATAGCTGCCGCTCACAGAGCGTCACAGATGCCAAAGCAGGTATCAAAATCACTTTGACAAAAAACATCCCTGCCGGCTCAGGTCTGGGTTCAGCAAGCAGCGATGCAGCGGCAACTCTTATCGCGGTAAATCAATTCCTACAATTAGCCCTCGACAAAAAAAACCTGAGCAAATTAGCAGCCAAATTAGGCAGTGACGTAGCTTTCTTTTTGGATGGGCCATTGGCGATTTGCACTGGAAAAGGTGAAAAAATTGAAAAATTAAACGAAAATTTTAATTTCTCAGCGCTTTTAATTCTGCCCGATGTAAGTGTTTCTACAAAAAAGGTTTACGCCAATTACAAGCACGACCCTGCTCTTTATGAAAAACTCAATACCAGAATAAACAGGTGCATCCAAAAAAACAGGATTGATTTAGTATCTAAAATGTGCGCAAATATGCTGCAAACAAGTTGCTTCCGCTTGTATAAAGGGCTTGCTGAGTTGAAAGCCAAAATTGAATCATTGTTAGGTATCAGGTCTCTGTGTCTGAGCGGGAGTGGCTCAGCTTTTGTTTATATTGTTGACGATAGGGACGAGGAAAAAGCGAGGGAATATCAATACGAGCTTAAGGAAAAAACCGGCTGCAAAAGCATTGTCGTAAGCAACAATAAATGGTAAGGAATTAAAAAGTAAAACCTGAAAAGTAAAAATTCATAAAAGCAGCTAAGCAGTCAGAGTGTGAAGAACGCAAGGGGATATACACAATACGAGACATGAGATAAGCGAGGCAAAAAAATGGAAATCAGTGAGGTCAGAGTCAAACTAATAAACAACAAAGACGATAGATTAAAAGCTTTTTGCTCGGTGACAATGGACAATGAGTTCGTGGTTCGCGATATCAAGGTCATCGAAGGTACGAGTGGTTATTTTGTCGCTATGCCTTCGAGAAAAATGAGCGACCATTGCGAAAAATGCGGGGGCAAAAACCATCTCAGAGCCAAGTTCTGCAATAATTGCGGTGCATCGCTTCCGGAAGACCGGGCGAGGAAAGATTTCAAAGGCAGAATGAAGCTGCACGCTGATATCGCCCATCCGATTAACGCAGAATGCAGGCAGAAAATCCAGGAAAAAGTTACAGTCGCCTTCAAAGAAGAGTTGGAAATATCAAAACAGCCCGGCTATAAACCTCTCGATATGGATGAGCCGGATGACGATGTTCCTGAAATAGTTTCGTAGTTATAAAAAGTACATAAGTTATAAGTTCTTCTATACACTTATGCTCTTATGCGCTTTTCTAAATCATTAAGTGGTAAGGTCTTCAAGAACCTTATCGAGAGCAACATCTAATCGCTCATTGAGGTCGTATTCACCTTCGGTAAGCTGCTGACGAACGTGAAGAACTTTTTCCTTACGAACCTCCGGCAGCGAAGCAATCTTTTTTAACACCAGGCCAATGGGCGTAGTATTGATATTTTCGAGAATCTGCTCCATTATCAAATCCTCATTGCCGGCCAGGTTCTCATTGACAGAATCCATTCCTTGATTCTGGCCTTCAAAACAATCGTTGGAACCGAAATTTGACATCTTAACTACCTTATTTGACAAGCTACAGGCGAAAATATCCGTAATATCGTCTGAAAGCCGATAACCACTATATCTGGTATGTCCCATAAATCCTTTCTGAGACCCTAAACAGCTTCACAGTGTTGATATCGACAGGAGCGGCTGGAAAACTTTAGAAAAGTTTGGTTTTTGCTTAACTGCCACAGAAGCATATAGTTACATCAATTCGTGGCAAAATACGGCTTATTAATACTAAAAACCGGCTTTTGAAGAAACCCATTTTCACACGAAAATCGGCTGCAGAAGTCTATCTGGGAAAACTGGGCAATACACAACATATAGTGCTAAGTGAAAATTTTTAAGAATACAAAAACCGAAATACCAAAATCGAATCAGCCAACGGTACAATCAGTTGGTTTTAATAGTAATATTTGAACTTCAGGTCCGCCTTCCAGGTATCAGCTAAGCCTTTCTTTTTGGTCAATTTGACCTTCGTACACTGCAAATTCGCCCAGCGAAGCTGGATTGTAGAAAGAAATTTGGCAAACTTCGTTATGTCAACCTGCTTTAGAACCAGTTGGGCACTTTGGCTTTTCTGACCGCCGGAAGTTGTGGTCATTCCTGAACTGAGCTTATAATTAACCGATGGTATTTTGCACAAATTGGCTATCTCTTCAACAGCGATGGCATAATCAAATTCAGCAGCGGCCATCTTCGAATCAGCAAACTGGAGTCTATCAGGGTCAAGAGTTAAAAGCTCTGCCATTATTTTTTGGGCCTTTTCATATTGTGCCCTCTCGGTTTCCCAGCTACGTTCTGCGTCCGGTAAATATACGCCCCGAATAAACAACGGCCATAGAGCAACCACAGTAGGAACGAGTACATAATACAAAATCGGATTCTTATATATGTCTTTCATAATATTCAGTCGTTAGTATTTAGATTGCTTCGCTTTCGACCCTTCGGCTCCACTCAGGGCAAGCTTATTTCGCTCAGGGCTAAAGGCTCCTTTCGCTCACAATGACAAGAAAAATAATTATTTTTTCGGCACAATCGTTATGCGGAAATTGTCACGTCCACCCTTTGTCTCAAGACTATCTTTTAAATCACCCAATTTAGTTTTCTCGATTTCTTTGCGCAACCTCAGCGTGTTTGGCCGACTGGATGTATTGCCTGCTATACTAATGGCCTTGGTTGTAATGGATATCGAATCTACATTTAGTTTCGTCTGTGCTGCGCATTTATTAAATGCTTTGAGCATCAAAGTCAGCTTTGCCGACACGGATTTTTTACCTGTGGTACTTAACAGGCCTTTATTAATACTTTCAGTACGTCTCTTTTCAGTGCCGAGTGCTTTTACAGCATCTTTGATTTTGGCCGGCGGCTTTTTGCCTAACATAATGGCTGAGTACTCTTTCCCGAGTTTTTCGCGAAGTTGGTTACGGTATTTATTTTTCTGCAGCAATTGCAGTTGGAAATACAGACCGACAGCAAGCATAAGAACAACCATAGAGTAACTCGCGAACTTCAGTGCTCTTTGCAGCCGAACCTTTTTGCCCTGAAAGGGGCTGAAATCATTGCGGAAATTTATGCTCTGTACCTTTTCCAAATGAGCCAAAGCCGCCCCGTAAGCAATTGCAAAATCAGCAGGATCGGCACAATCGGCCATGGTCTGCGACTCGGCTGCGGCTTCCTGGAGCCAATCTATACCGCTGGTTTCGACACCCAGCTTTTCACTAAGCTGCTGACAATCCACAGAGCCGGCAGAGTCGAAAACCTTAAGACAATTTATTGGTTCGTCAGTTTCAACCAGGCCTGTAGTTACAGGCACTTCCCTTGCGAGCAGTTCGGCTCTGCTCTGTGCCGGGCTGAGAAGAAATGTTCGTACAGCCGATTGTTTCTGCACCCCCCCGCCTACACGCAGGTGCGGAACAATAAAATAACCGTTGCGACGAGAAAGTACAGCAAAGAGCGGACGCAAACTTTCAGGCACGGACACATTTTGACTGATAAATCTTGACAGACAATTGACATCCGGCTCTATAGTTACCGGGTCGATATTATTACTTTGCAAAGAAAGAAGAATATCTGACAATACTTTCCTCTGTGCGGTAAAGACGGCTAATTCCGAACCGGTTTGGTTACTTGAAGTTATTTTGAAAGCTATCGCAACCTCGGTTATGTCCGTAGCGAGAGCTTCCTCAGCGTCAAACCTGATAGTCGAAGCGATTTGTTTGGTATCATCAAACTCACTGTGCACATTATGCTGCATAAACATTGCACAATCCAAAGCCACCGCAACTTCAGAAAATTCCAACTCTCTCTCGGCACAACCCTGAGAAATAAGATTTGCCAATACCTGCAGGTTTGGCTCCTCTGATTCTTCAGCAGAGACGCTAAAGCAACCCTGTATATTTCTGTCCCGGCCTTGCGAACCAAGGCAGACTACAGTCGCTGCATTCCTGCTTATATAAATTCCAAGATAGTTCTGACCTTTCACTTCGAGCAAACTCCTAAGAGACCGTATTGCCTGATGCGTTAGTCGTTTACGCAATCGCACCACGCAATACGAATATTCAGCCGGAGATTACGGCAATTCGTTCTATTTTTTTGTCATCTTTCGTTATCGCTATAATAGCAGATGCCTTTGCCACTCCACTTATTGCAGTTACTTTAATCGTGAAAAACCTGCTGACAGTTGTGATATATTTTTCGCACTTTCCAATTGAATCAGAATATCTAAACAGCGATTTCTTCAAATCTTCTATATCCGTAAAGGGCTTCATACGTCTTCGCTGTATGATATCTTCAGCTATTTCCTCAGCATCACCGCCGAAAATAAAAGCCGCTTCTAATACATGCCGCGGTGCGGTATTTATATTAACCTTTCTCGAAGCCCACATCCCCATATATTTCAGGGCCGACTCTTTTCTGCTTTCGCTGATTATAGTTGGCCTGGCAAGTATCTCGGTATCTATCAGGGAGCTGTGAAAAAGTTTTGCAAAATCAGCGGTTTGCTTGGTCGCCTGCTCGGAAACCGATATTGTAGTCGTCCTGAATCGGGTAGTTCTGCTTCTTTTTCCACGTCTGCTTTTTCTTGTTTTTATCGGCGTTCTTTTCTTTATCGGCTTGAAGTCAAGTTTGAACGGCTTTATTTCACTTATTTGCTCCAACTGTTGTTTTAGTGAATCAATCTGCTCATATCCAATATCCATCCACTCGCAGAAAGTCTCGAACCCCGCCTGGGCTTCACGCCGCACTTTCTTATTGTCCAGAAGCGCCCAGCCGACAGGGTACTTTGCATTCTCATCTTCAATTTCAATCCTGACCGTGGTAGAGCCAATCTCGAATTCAACCGGCTCGGTTATAAACGGCCAGGGCGGACCATAAGGACCTCGAACCGTCAAGGAATTAGGGGCATTAAATTCGCCGACACCGCTGGCATAATTAACATCATTGACATCATTTAAGCTGCCCGCTGTACTGAAAAGGTTTTCATCCGTACTCGTTATCGGTGGGGCCCACTCGGCCAAAAGTTCCCTGTACTCAGTCTCGCTAAGGATAAATAAATCAGAAAAATCCGGCTCGTTTGGACGGCTAATCAGTTGCGGATTAATATCTTCCAGCGTTGTAAGTGCATATTTTATTGCTGACTGACAACCGTAGCGAGCTTTGCTGTAGTCTATGATATACTGTTGGCGGTAACGTTGGGCGGACACACGGCTGCTTAATGTATAGCCCATAGTCGAAAGTATAACCAACAGCACTAATGTCACCAAAAGCACAATACCCGGACGGCTCCGGTAACAACTCCGGTTATTTAGACTTTTTGAAAAATTCCTCATTATTTTGTTCTTCGCTATCCTCTTTTTTAACGAATTTGAATCTGATTTTTCTGGTTCTGTCAATAGCTATAGTTCGTGTGATTTTTTCCGCATCCGACACATCCAAAGCACCGCCTAATGTCTGAAAAGGCTCGGCAAAAGAAATTGTTACCACAACAGCTTTAGGTAACGAGACGCTTGTCCATTTATCTAAAAAAACTTTGCCCTTCGGCACCTGTATCTTAAAAAAAGTAACGCCGGCACAAATCGGCACAAAAATATCTCTCTCCCAACTCTCTCTCTGTGCATCAAGCAGCTTGTCTTCTACCCCAATCCCTCCGTAACTTCGGTATAAAACAAGGCCATTAACATCACTGTCATAATCATAGCTGCTCTGCCATATAATTCTTTCAAATGTCTTTTTTTTATTCTCTTTGTCGTAGATAGTTTTTAGAATTTCCAGCCTGGCTGCCTGGAAACCACCTTCAAATTTATTCTTAATAGTAACTCTCGTTTCTGAGCCAGCCGTAATTATTCTGTCGAGGTCTTCAGCAATACGCTGCAAAACTTCGCCGGGCAGCCGGGAGCTGTCGAGCTTGCGTATGACAGCAGCAGCACCGGTTTGGGCTCGGCTGTAAATACCCAGCACTGTGACCAAAACCATCGTCCCTATAATCAGCGCAGCAAGCACCTCAGCCAGCGAAAAACCTGATTGTTGTAATGGTTTGTATCGCACGTTTCTCACATCCATAAACATAGCATTTTTTTAAGAGGTTCTTAGAAAAATCCATTGTCCCTCAGCCATCCTATAATCTCATCAATAGGCCAATCTTCATAGCCATCCGGCAAACCAAGCGGATTTTTAGTATCTGGCTTCGGCTTAACCTCATCATCCGGTTCTGGCCCGTCCGGCTCACCTTGCTCGTCCGGCTCGGCCTGTTCGGCCTGCTCAGCTAACTGTTCCTGTTCTTTTTGCTTCTGCTCAATAATTTCAAGCACGTCCTTCTTTGTCAAATCGGTCAGCCAGTGCGTCAGCTCAACGGTCTGCACCTCACCTGCTGTGTCGGTATACTCGGCGGAGCAAATCGCCTGAATCCACATTCGCTCCGTTATCGGCTCGTAAAATGTCTCAACATTTGTTTGCCATTGAATTTGTGGATACTTATCACTGCTGCCTATCTCAGCCATCTCTGTCACTGAATCCCCGGACAGAAGAGTTTCCATATTCTCGCGCGCAACCCAAAAGGCCTTGTAACGCTGCGCCGAATCTGCCGCCGAGGCTATACAACGGTTGTAAACAGTCAACACACTCGAACTGACAAGGGCCAGTATAATCAGAGCCGCCGCAACTTCCGGCAGGCTAAAACCGCTGAAACACGGCAATGCAACTAAACGCTCCTTTTTAGAACAGCATTTCATTTTTATCTCTCGGCATCAAAAGTTCGACATCACCTTCTTTCAAAGTAACAATTCTATTGAGCCGGTTTACAACAATCGAGTATTCACGCTCATTTTTGTCGAACAGGACGATTTTTCCGCCATATTGCCAACCCGAACGACCGGCTCGAAACTTTGCTCTGCCTTCATTAGTGTATTCCCCATCGTCAAACAAAACATAAACAACGCGACAGTTATCGCTGAAATCATTTTCGACAATAATCTCTTCCTCAAGAACCTCTGATATATCAGGGGTTGTAATCTGGCGAAGCATATAGGTCTGTTCTGTCATATCAATAATAACTTCGTATCTTCTATCGCTCTGGGCCGCTGCGGTCACGGCCATTTGCATCGTTGAGACAAGCTCCTGTGCCTGTGCCTTAAATGTGTTCTTTCCGAGTAATCCGAAAAGATTTATCATCGCCATAAGCACAAACAGCGATACTATCAAAACCACCACTATCGACTCAGTAAGCGTAAAACCCGGATTAGCGTTTGCTATCGTATAGCGTTTACCTGTGTCAGTCCTACGGACTCCTTGCGGCGAGCTATCGTACAGCCCTTCTTCTCTATCTGCTATCCGCTGTCCGCTGTCCGCTATTTTAGTATGCATCGGTACTGAGCAGGTCGGCATCGTAGTCCTCACCGCCTTCTTCACCGTCGGCGCCGTAACTTTTGATTACAAACGGCTTACCGCTCTCTGGAAAACGTTCATAAATAAAATCGTTTCCCCAGCCATCTTTAGGAATTTCGGTCGTTTCCAGATAACCACCCGGCTCATACTTCGTAATATCGCTCGGCTGCTCAATGAGTTCTACAAGCCCAACATCTTCGGTTGGGTACCGCCCGGTATCCATATAAAACGTATTAACCGCCGTGTGAAGAAGCTTCAAATTTGCCTTGGTGGTTGTTTTCTTGGCCTGGTCTATCTTGGACACTACCTTTGTTGCTACCAACGTGGCAAGCAAGCCGATAATAATCAGCACAGCCATAAGCTCAACCATCGTAAAACCATACCTGACATTGCTTTTTCTCTTTTTCATTCTTCTATCAAACTCCTAAACTAACCAAACAGCATTCAGCGTATTTTTAAAATTTCACCTCTGAAATTTCCAAAATCGGCAATATCGTTGCATAAGCAATTACGCCGATTATTACAGCCATAACAATTATAATAAGCGGCTCGACCACAGCGCTTAATCTTTCAATAACTACGTCAGTTGAGGCCTCAAGATTTTCACTGATACTTTTAAGCATCGTCTCTAATTCACCGCTTTTTTCCCCAACAGCAACCATATGAGCAATGGCAGGGTCGATAACACCGCTATCCCTAAGCGGCGTTGCAATATCAGCGCCGGCAAGAATCCTCTCACGTGCCTGCTGGATAGCTCTTTTCATAAGAGAGTTTCCGGTAACCTCTGCCACAACCCGAAGAGATTCGGCCATCGCAAGACCGGAGCTCAGCAGTGTCGAAAGTGTAGAGGCAAAACGCGAAACAACCCGCTGCTTTATGAGAGGGCCTAATAACGGCAAAGACAATATAAACTTATCTCGCAAATATGCACCTCGCTGCGTGCCAAGAAAACGCTTAAAACCAAAAGCAACCCCGAACCCTGCCGCAATAACAACCAACAGCCACCAACTGGTCAGCACGAAACCAACGTTCATCAATCCTTTGGTAATCCATGGCAACTCCTGCCCTGTCCTTGTAATCTGGACAGCTATTTTCGGGATGACCGTAGTTGTCAAAATCAGAATCGCTACAATGGAAAATAAGATCAGGACGCCCGGATATACCATTGCCGTAACCACTTTCGACTCAACTCGCTGGCGTTTTTCCATAAAGTTGGCGATGGTTGCAAAGCTCTTTCCCAGAGAGCCGGTAACCTCGCCCACCCGAACCATACTTACATAGATAACGTCAAAATAATCACTGTAATCTTTCAATGCATCCGTGAATGACTCACCGGTAACAACGCGGTCCCGAATGTCGGTAAGGACGTTCCGAAATCGCACATCAGAGGTTTGCAGCGTAAGAACCGAAAGTGATTCGGTCAGTTTGATACCTGAATTGAGCAGCGTGGCCATCTGCTTGGTAAAATCAACCATTCGGTTCCTGCTGCCTTTGGCGAAGATTGAAAATATCGCTGCTTTACTTTCGGCTCTGGAACTGACCTCTGTAACTGAAGTAGGGTGAATATTTCGGACCCTGAGTTGTTTTCGCGCAGCGTATGGGGTTTCAGCGGTAATTGCGCCTTTGGCTTTTTTCCCGTTTGCTGCTATCGCTGTATAATGATACCTTGGCATAATTGAAACTGAGAACCACAATTAAAATCAAATATCAAAAATCAAATTGCAAAATGATACAAGGTGTCATTGCGAGGGAGCGAAGCGACCGAAGCAATCTTTATTTTTGATTTTTAATTTGTCATTTTGATATTTGATTTCTTTATATTACATCTGCTTGTGTTACCCTTAATACCTCTGCGATAGTGGTTACCCCGGCAAGCACTTTCCCTGCCCCATCCATTCGCAGAGTCTGAAGTCCTGCATTGATAGCGGCTTTCTTTATTACGCCGGCACTTTCCCTTTTGTATATCAGGTCGGCAATTTCTTCATTAACCAGCATCAATTCATAAATACCTGTTCTGCCGCGATAGCCGGTCTGAAAACATTTATCACAACCTGCTCCGACAAAGAATCCTGACGAACCGGACACTTCCACGTCCCCCAGTCCAAGTTCCCTTAACTGGTGAGGCGTAGGTTCAGCAGGTTTTCTGCAATCCGGGCACACCTTTCGCACTAATCGCTGTGCCATTATGGCAATCAGGGACGAACTTGCCAGATACGGCTCAACGCCTAAATCCAAAAGCCGGCTCACCGCCCCCGCTGAGTCGTTTGTGTGTAGTGTGCTGAAAACTAAATGCCCTGTCAGCGAAGATTGAATTGCCATACGGGCAGTCTCAATATCGCGAACTTCACCGACCATTATAACATCCGGGTCCTGTCGCAGCACATGCCGCAGCGAGGTAACAAAGTTCATCCCTTTTTTGCTGGCAACCTGCATCTGGCTGATGCCTTCGAGTTGATATTCGATGGGGTCTTCTATGGTCATAATATTTTTTTCTGCTGAGTTAATTCTGTTCAGGCAGGCATAAAGAGTAGTGCTTTTTCCGCTGCCGGTTGGTCCGGTTACGAAGATAACCCCGTGCGAGCGGTTGAGTAAAGAATCGAAAGTTTTTAAATCCTCTCCCCCCAGCCCTAACTCATTGAGTCCGAACAGTGCGGTGCTTTTATCCAGCAGTCGCAATACGCTTCGTTCGCCATAGCTGGTCGGCACGGTACTGATACGCAAATCGACTTCACGCTGGCCGAGCCGGACACTACAACGGCCATCCTGCGGAAGCCGGCGTTCGGCAATATCCATACCCGCCATAACCTTGATACGGGAGATAATCAACGGCAAAACATTTCTGTTCAAACTCAAAGTATTATATAAAATGCCGTCAATACGGTAGCGAATCTGAATCTTTGTCTCATAAGGATGAACATGAATATCGCTGGCCCGCAGTTGCAGGGCACGAAAAAGAATATCATTGACTAATCTAATAACCGGCGGACGATTAACTACATCAAGCAAATCGTCCGAAGTAGCCACTTCATCGATAAGCTGGTCGAGATTTTGCGAATCAAGCTCTTCTGCCACTTCCTCAATAACCGTCGTCCTCTGCTCGTAGGCAACATCTATTGCAGCGGTGATAGCAGTACGGGTGGATATTGCCGCCCTGACGGCCAAGCCGGTCATCTTAGAGACATTATCCAGAGCATTTGCATCTAACGGCTTAGACAAAACTACGGTAAGTCCCCCACCCGCTTCGGATTCCCGCAAGGCGGCCTCCCCCGCATGGGCAGGCTCGGCTTCAGTCCTTATGCCGATAAGATAATGGTGCTGAGCGTAGGTTGCAGGAACAGCCTCTACGAACTCGGCAGGCACAGACTTGGCAGGTATATCGACCAGGAATTCCCAGCCTAAGGCAGCAGCAAAGAGTTTCAAAACCGCTTCTTCGGTGAAATACGGGCAGTTAAGCAGGGCTTCATCGAGCCGCTGGCCGCTGTTGTTATTTTCAAGAAAGTCAGTCAATTGCTCAGCGCCAACCAAGCCGGTGCGTTTAGCGGTTTGTATAAGTAAATCTTTCATATATAGCGTTTAGCGGATAGCGTTTAGCATTGTCATTCCTGCGGAAGCAGGAATCTATGCCCTATACGCTATCCGCTATCTTTTTTCAGTCCGCCTCAAGAATTCGCAGCGGATCCATAGGTTCCGTCTTTACACCGGACCAATCCTCAAGTCTCTGGAATTCTCGTTCGAATTCTTCGAATGCATCTCGATTTTTTTGTGACACTTTTTCTAAATCGGATTCTCCGGTAAGTTCTTCACCCGGCCTTAAGATATTGGCTTTAACAAAGACATAAAGCCTGGTCTGGTCGTCTTTATTGAGCGTACTCTTGAATAGCCCGCCAATAATGGGAATATCGCCGAGCAAAGGAACTTTGGTTCCACCCTTGCTCTGGTTAAGCTGCTCTAAGCCACCGAGTATTATAGTCCTGCCATTCGGGACGGTTATAACCGTACTAACATTACTGGTTACAAGATCCGGCGGCGCTGGACCTGTTAATGTCCCGGTGGCATCGGGAACAGTTATTGAGTATTCTTCGCCAAGACCCTCAAAATCAGTTCGGTTCAGAATTATTGTAAGTCTAAGCTGATCACCTTTACTTATATGCGGTTGAATCTCGAGAGTAATATCGGATGTGTACGTCTCCGTCGCAATAGAGGTGCTTGTTGTTCCACCGCCGCCAGTTACTGGTATTACGTCCGTCTTTGGTGAAACAATCGTAGTTTGTCTCTGGGTCGTGATAATTCCTGTTTCGTTGTCGTTCACAAGCAATTTAGGCCTTGCCATTATTCGTCCGTATCCTTTTGAATGCATTGAGTTTAACAGAGCCTGGATATGCCCATCAGCATAAAACGCCTTCGCCCCTTCTCCCGCCTTAGATTTTGCCTCCCAAAGCCGCCTGCCTGGGTCAGTAACCAAATCGCTGATTGTGCCGAGGCTGCCTACCTTGGGTATTGTCGGATATTTTGTTAACAAATCCAGGTCAAATTTGAACTGCTCATTTTTGGTGATTGAAACTAAAGTTACATCAAGGAGAACCTGTGGACGGTATTCATCAAGCTGTCTGATAAGTGAGCCGATCCACTGCTGGTTTTTTTTGCTGGCGTAAACGATTAGTGAATAAGTCTTCGGGTCGGGGATAATAAAAATATCCTCTTCTATTTTCTTTGTTATTGTTTTTGTGATTTTGGCAGCCTTGTCCTGCTTGGTAGTGGTTTCCACAACAAGCTTATTCAGAACTCCAGCGAGATCTTCGGGGTCCTGGTTTTCGAGTGGGTAAACAACATAGGGAATGGCTGCTTGTTCCTGCTCACTGTCAACGTAACTGATAATCGTAGCTATCTGGATATGCTGCTCGGCTGTTGCGTTAACTAAAAGCGAATTAGTCGCTTCAATTATTACCACCTGCGGCTCTTCCACAAGAGCCTCGCCCGCTGGGCCGGCGGTTGCAGGCGTAACGGCTTTAGCTTTGGCGCCTTTGGTGATTCTCGTGGATCTGGCTGACCTGCCCCCAGTTGTCTGGCCACCGCCCATTACGCCAAGCTCTTTCAGCTTATTCATTACTTCCTCGGCGCCGACATACTGAATCTCGTATAATCGCAGAGATCTCAAGTCCTGCTGCTCCACGTCAAGAGTATCTATCAACTCATCAACAACAGCTAATTGCCCAGCAAGGCCTATCATCAGGATACGATTTGTCCTTTCGTCGGTATCGAGATACACAGCGAGTCTGGCTACTTTGGATGGCGGTGCAGGTTGTTTCGTAATACGGCTTTTCCCCCGGAACGGCTTTGCTTGTCGTGTCGATGCCGGCTGCGCAGCAATAGTAATTGATACAGCACCCATCTGCTCAGCAAGTGTCTTAATCTTCGAAACAAGCGCCTTTGCCATCGTGTATCTTAACTGCCTGAACCTGAAATGTTTCGGCCTGCCGGGCTTATCAATCATCCGCAAAAGTTCTTCTATGCGCGCCATACGGAAGGCATATCCGGTTACTATAAGTGTACCAGTTTCAGAAATCGCCGTATTGATGTCTGTGCCGAGTCTCATTCCAACCAAAAGATTCTTTGCGCTGACCGGGTCGATATGTTTAAGCTCAAAGATACGGGTTATTATTACATCTCCATATTGCAACTTACTCGTATCGGTTTGGAAAGCAGGGTCAATTTTTAACGCTTCACTGGCTGGAACTATGATTACAAGATTACCTTTGCGAGTCATCACAAAATCTTTAAACTTCAGCACAGATTCAACCAGAGGATACAAATCCTTTACCTTGATTGGCCCTTGAAGCCTGAGTGCAACAGTGCCTTTCACCTTAGTATCATCATACATATAGTCCAGGTTCAAATACTTACCCGCCAAATCCAGCAAATCTATGATATTAAGTTTTTCCGGCAAATTCAGTTCAAGTGTTTCGTCGGAAATGTCAACAGGCTCCGGCTCATACGACCGGACAGCGACACTCGGCTCAGCAGCTGCTATAGCTGGTTCCTTAGCCTCAGCAGCCATCTGCTCTGATGCAGGTTCAAGTTTCGGTTCCAGTTCTGGTTTTTTAGCAACATCTTCAGCAGCAACATCTTCAGCAGAGCCGATTCCAACAGCAGCCAGATTCGGCT
>CAJVYN010000007.1 GCA_913009355.1 uncultured bacterium
GTTGAAACTGGCTGCAACATACTCAGGGAAGCATCTGGACGGAAACAGACTGATATCGTCAAAATATACAGTACCTGAACCGCCCTGTACCGGGTTATCCCTGTCGCCAAAACCGATATAGACCTTTTCGACACCGGCCAGGTTCACGCCGCTGAAAGTTGACAGGTCAATCTGCCAGACCTGCCATGCTTCATTCCTCACATCGTTCGCATCACCACCGTATGGCACGACCGCAATATTGCTGTCTGTATCTTTCAGAGCCACGTACATCTGCTCATTAGCATCATTATCCGCTGTGCCATAGAACCACAAATCCAACGCCTTAACACCGGCTGTAGTCCAATCCTGGCCAACGTCCAAATCAGCGGCATTCGCTTCAATCTCTGAATAATAGGGTGCGGAACTGCCGCTCTGGCCATAAATACCATCGTTGTCATAAACATATTTCATCGCCTGTGCGCCCGTATGAATTGTTCCTCCGGGTGGGTCTTGCTCAAGAAAAATCTCCGAGCCGGAACTGTGCGGCTCATCCCGGCCGTCTGCCCAGGTATTAAATACGTTGGTGCCACTACCAACTAAGCCGTTGTAGTCCTCAAAATCGTCCACAATAAGATAGGATATCGTCGTAAAGCTCCAGACCTTGCCTTTCCACGGACTGTCGATATTGGCGTCATTGACTTCATCAATACGCCAGTAGTAAGTCTGACCTAATGCAAGGTTGCTGATAGCATAGCTATTAGCATCCTGCCGACCTCGGCCGGGCAGCGTGTTGGGGTCATTGGCATCGGCGACAGAGATTTCATTCGTACCGAAGTACACGTCGTGCTTGACTGCATACGCTCCCGGCGTCCAGCTAAGTACCACATTTCTGTCCACATCCGTTGTATACGGAACAGGGGAGGGGTTCCAGGCAAGTTCTTCGGATACCGGAACAGCGACGTAACTCCATACCTCCTTGGCTGTATATGTACCCGCACTGATGCGTTCCATCCACGTCAGGGTTACATTGAGACCGTCGACCTCACCCAGGACATAACCATATTCTTTTGCATAGTACTGCTGAGTCACGGTCATACCGCTGTTGTCGCCATTGTAACTGCCGGCCCAACTATAGAGCGGCGCCCCTGCGGTTCCAACAATGTATTGATGAATATCGTTGTTCGGGTCACCATCATTGTCGTCAACAAGAGCGTGATTGTAGAAGTGATCGTGAGCGGTAAAATACGTTCGTCCACGGGCGTTTTTGATGCTGCCCCAAAACGTATTGCGATTGGTAGGATAATCGTCAAGGCAATCGGCGTGTTGGGCTTTGAAGGCGGTTTCGTGGCCGAAAACAAAGATATGCGCTTTGTTATTGGCTGCGAATTGAGCATTAATCCACGCCTGGTTCACCCGGTGGTAGCTAAGGTTATTATTGACTCCGTCATACTCATCAAGTCCGAGGATTAAGGCGTTTTTGTGCACAACCGAATATGTTATGTTCTCCTCGCCCGCAGGACCATTGCCGGGCATAGCGTAGGAGCCGGAGAAGACGTTGTTCCAGGCGGTTACACTACCGACATCATGATTACCACGAACCGGATAGACACCGATATTAGCATCGTAAACGGGCTGCATTGTGTCCCGCCACACAGTGAACTGGTGTTCCAGGGTAGCTGCATCGGTGTAGCCGTTAACAAGGTCGCCGGGAAACATGACAAAATCGACGCCCTGATTTACAATCTCGGTGGCAATTTCACTCAGCATGACCGTATTGACACCATTTATGTCAACTCCGTTGTCCCGGCTGTCCGCGACAACTACGAATTTCCAAGGCGCTCCCGCAAAGCTTGTCGAGGAAAATACTACTAAAAAAAGAATCGTAGAAACAAACCTAACTGTTTTTCTCTCTCTCATTCTTCGCTCCTCCTTACATCATTAAAGAACAACCCCCTTTTTTGTGGTGAAAGTTTGCAGGGAAACAAACAAAGACTCCCTGCCTTTCTCTTTGGACATAATATGAACATATCTGATTGGGAGAGAAATGTCAAGAGAAAAGGCCGACAAAAAACAGGTTTTTTCGAAGGAATCAGGGATAGACACTGAAAAGCAGTGGGTCTGGATCCTTTATAGTTTTTGAATTCCTCCGTGCCCTCCGCATTCTCCTACGAACCGGAGCTGGAAGTTTATATGTTGTATTCTTTGATTTTTCTATATAGCGTTCTTTCGCCGATGCCTAAGATTTTTGCTGCCTTTTCGCGGTTATTGTTCGTTTTCGCTAATGTGTCTATGATAGCATGTTTCTCCAGTTCATTTAGTGACATACCCGCCAAACCAGCCGGCACTCGGCTGCCGGCAGCCAACTGGCGCAGCTGATGTATCTCCGGCGGTACGTCCTGTACATCGAGCTTGTCCCTGTCGCACATTACAACCATCGTCCTGATACAGTTTCGAAGCTGACGAATGTTACCAGGCCAGTCGTAACCGGTAAGAATCATTTGCGCTGCATCTGTTATGCCCGTTACTTCGGAGCCGACCTCCGCAGCCGCTTCCCTGAGAAAATGTTCTGTAAAAGCCGGTATGTCTTCCGCTCGGTCATGCAGTCTCGGCAGCAGAATGTTTACACCTTTAATTCTAAAGTACAAATCCTGCCTGAATTTTTTTTCTTCTATCAACTCTGTCAAGTCATGATTGGTCGCACTAATCAGCCGTACGTCCATCACAATTGGTCTATGAGAACCCACCGGCATAACAAGACCATCTTCGAGAACCCGCAGCAATTTGGCCTGGCAATTCTGCGCCATATCACCTATCTCATCCAAAAACAGCGTCCCTTTATCAGCCACCTCGAACAGGCCCTTCCTGTCAGCACTCGCACCGGTAAAGGCACCCTTGACGTGGCCGAACAATTCGCTTTCGAGCAGAGTTTCGGTCAGACCGGCACAATTTACCGGCTTAAATGGCTTGTCCCAACGCCGTGAATTGTTGTGAATCGCTCTTGCCAACAGCTCTTTACCTGTTCCGCTTGCCCCTTCAATCAGGACAGATATATTAGTTGGTGACACACGCCGCAGCACCTCGAATATACCTTCTATCGCAGGGTTTTTGCCCCGCACACCCTCAAATTCAAAACGCCCCCTGTCTGTCTCGCTGCTTTTTGTTCCACCTCGAATCTCCCGACAAGCTTTTCGGCCAGCCTGCTCAACAAGTGTACGAAGCTGGTCAATATCGATTGGCTTGACAAGATAATCATAAGCTCCTTGTCTCAAAGCTTGCTTACAGGTATCAATGGTTGCATAAGCAGTCATCAAAATAACTTCCGTCCGGCCATTATGCTTTTTGACTTCTTCGAGCACTCCCAGCCCATCAATATCACCACCCAACTTCAAATCGGCAACTACAACATCAACTTTCTTGTTACGCACAATCTCCAATGCGTCTTTGCCGCTGTAAACAACAATTGCCTTTGTACACAATTTCTCAATCGCCTCGGCAATTCCATCGGCGTGGGCACGCTCATCGTCAACAACCAAAATTACGGTATTCTTTTCTTTCAAAGCAACGCCTCAGTCAATCTGGAGTGGTAATTTTATCGTGAATGATGTTCCTTTCCCCAACTCACTGTCAACACTTATCGTACCATTATGCAGCTCTACTATTTTCTTTGCTGTCGCCAAACCCAAACCACTGCCCTGTGGTCGAGAGGAATAATAAGCATCGAAAATATCAGGCAGTTTATCCGCGGCGATACCACTGCCGGTATCGCTGATAATAATAACCGCGTCTTCTTTTTGCCTATCTGTTCTTATTATTAACTCTCCGCCCTCGCTCATAGCTTGCGTGGCGTTAATAAACAGATTCAATATTACTTGTTTTAACATATCTGCATCAACTTTGCAAACGAGCGGCTCGTCATACAATCCCTGCCGAATGGTTATCGAGTGGCTATGGGCCTGGGGTGAATAAAAATCGACCATATCACTGAGAAGCGAGTTTATATCAATACTTAGTAACTGCAATTCGCCCCTGTCGGTATAGCGCAGGAAGTCATCGAGTATCTGCTCAAGTCTGTCGGCTTCTTTTCGAACCACAGCTATTTTCCTAAGCGCCCTTGCAAATCTCCGGCCACTTCTTTCTGTGCCCACTTTGCCGAATTCAGCAAAATCCGCTTTCTCTAACTCTCCCAGATCCTCACTGATAAGTTTCAGATTAATTTTGATAGTAGAAAGGGGATTTTTGATTTCGTGAGCAAGTTCGCCGGTCAACCTGCCTAATTCTTCAACTTCTATCTTCATCGCCGAGTCCACCGACTTTGATTCCTTCGCTTCGCTCAAGGATGGGTTTAATTCTTTCTTTGCACTCTCTGCGGCTAATCTTTTAGAGACCTTTTTACGCAGAAACAATAACAGAACAGGCACAACAGCCAATAAAGCAACAACAAAACCGGCTATAAACTGCCGCACTTATTTACCCCCTCACCTTTAATCCTGCAGCTTATACGATCGCTACAAATCCCTCTGTCATTCTCGCATAAACCTGTACTGCGGCATTGTGTATTACTTTTTCAAACGACCTGCCCCCCCAGCCAAATATTACTATTCCTTCCCGACAGGCTCCTGTTTTTCCTGCTCCGCTGCGCTCATCTCCGCAAGGGCGGCCTTGCGAGAAAGTTTGACCCTGCCCTGGTCATCAATCAATACCAATTTTACCGGTATTAAATCACCTACTTTGCAAACTTCATCAACGTTCTTAACGAAGCCATCGCTTAGCTCGCTAATATGACACAGGCCTTCAACGCCTGGTGTGATTTCAACAAATACTCCAAAGTCTTTCACAGACACCACTTTTGACTGGTTATATATTCGCCCCACTTGCGGCGGCTGTGTAATCGATTCGATAATCTCTTTGGCCTTTAGATGACTATCGCCGCCAAGACAGCTTATGTAAATAGTTCCGTCCTCTTCAATTTCAATGGTTGTGTCGGTCTGTTCCTGAATGCTCTTAATCATCTTTCCGCCCGGCCCAATTACCTTGCCGATAAACTCAGGATCGATCTCGATACTTATCAGCTTCGGTGCGTACGTACTCAATTCAGACCTGGGTTCACTGATGACCTTGCACATAGCCTCTAAAATCTTCAGCCGGGCTGTTTTTGCCCGCTCCATCGCCTCGACCATAACATTGTGCGCCAGCCCCTCAGCTTTTATATCGAGCTGTATTGCCGTAATACCCTCAACCGTGCCCGCAACTTTGAAATCCATTTCACCGAAATGGTCTTCCTCGCCAAGAATATCGGTCAACAACTCATATCTGCCGTTTTCGCCGCTAATCATACCAATTGATATACCGGCAACCGGTCTGCCAATTGGAACCCCTGCATCCATCAGAGCCAGTGTTCCGCCGCAAACCGAAGCCATTGAACTGGAACCATTTGACTCCGTAATATCTGAGACGATTCTAATAGTGTATGCGAATTTATCTGCCGGCGGCCTTACCTGTTCCAACGCCCGTTCAGCAAGAGCGCCGTGTCCAATTTCTCTTCGGCCAGGGCCACGAATCGGCCGTACATCGCCAACAGAAAATGGCGGGAAGTTGTAATGCAGTGTGAAATTTTGAGAGTACTCATCTAACAAGCCATCTATAATCTGCGCATCTCTAATAGTACCAAGAGTCACACTCACCAGCGACTGCGTTTCGCCGCGAGTGAATAGTGCCGAGCCGTGGGTCCTGGGTAGAATGCCCACTTCACACCCAATAGGACGAATGTCATTATAGCCCCTGCCGTCAGTCCGCTTGCCGTCCAGCAGTAATTTTCGAATAACCTGTCCCTCTACTTTTTTAAGGATTCGCTTGATAATTGCCTTATCATATTTTGGGGCAGCGGCATCAGCCGTACTATCCTCAATAGATGTATATTCAGCGCTAACCTGCTCAAACAACTCCTTTACAGCCGTTTCCCGCTGCTGTTTGCCTGACATCTGCTTGAGTTCGTACAGCTTATCTGCTATTTGCGAACGAATTTTCGAATAGAGCTGCTCGTCATCTTCTACGAGGGGAGTTTCCTTTTCAGCGCCAACCTTTTCGCCAAGCTCCTCAATCATTTCACAAACCTGGCCAACTGTTTTCTGCGCCATTGCAACAGCATCAGCAATTATCTCTTCCGACAGCTCCATGGCACTAACTTCAATCATATTCATCGCATCTTTGCGCCCGCAGAGAAGCAGGTTCAGGTCGCCGGAATCCAGTTGCTTATGCGTGGGATTGAGCACAAATTCCCCATTTACTCTGCCCAATCTGCAGGCCCCGATAGGCCCTAAGAACGGAATTTTGCTTATTGTAAGTGCCGCACTGGCGCCTATCATTGCCAGAATATCAGGGTCGTTTTCACGGTCGGCACTTAGGACATTGGCCATAATCTGCACTTCCTGAAAGTAACCCTCAGGAAACAACGGCCGAATAGGTCTGTCTATCATCCTTGCCGTAAGGATTTCTTTAGTGCTCGGCCTTCCCTCACGTTTAATAAAGCCGCCCGGAAATTTGCCTGCCGCACTGTGCTTCTCGCGATAGTCAACGCTCAGCGGGAAAAAATCGATATCGTCAAACCTGGGAGGCGCCGTTACCACAGCAACAAGAACGATAGTCTCGCCGTATTGAACTACAACCGCTCCATCCGCCTGTCTGGCAACTTTACCGGTTTCGATGGATAATAATTTACCCCCAATTTGTCTTTCTACCCTACAAACATCAAACATATACTTTCCTCATTAAAATATAGACGCATAAATACGCTGATGCGCTAACCGCTAACGCCTTGACTCACTCATTTACTTTCGCAGGCCAAGCCTGGATATAATTTTTTGATAACGTTTAACATCTTTTTTGCTTACATACTTGAGCAATGCCGACCTGGTCCCGACCATTTTCAATAAACCTCGCCTGGATGCGTGGTCCTTACGATGAATCTTGAGATGCTCGGTAAGTTCATTAATCCTTTCCGTCAACAGCGCGACCTGCACTTCAGGCGAACCTGTATCCCCATCGTGCGTTTCAAAATCACCGATAATTTTCTCTTTTTCCTGCGTCGTTAGCATCGCTTAAATAAATCCTTTCCTATACAATAGGTTAGCAAACAGCGTATGGCGTTCACAACGTTTTCGCCATCAGCAGCATTCCTATCCGCTAATTTTGTGCTCTTCGATAAATCCTATCAAAACCTTACAAAACACAGATTTCGCATTATAACCGGCTGTTACTACATTTGCAAGTCTTTTCTGCGGTAAAGAAATGGCTAAAATGGAAATGACCAATATCTCCACTCGTATCCGGTAAAGCGTAAGGCCTGAAACACAATACGCAATACGATATACGAGTCAATTGGCAATTACGCTCGATATTTTGAATACCGGCAATAGTAATGCTATTGCGATTGTTCCGATGATACTGCCCAAAATCGTAATCATCACCGGCTCAATAAGAGCCATAACATTCTTAATTGAACCTTCGAGCTTTTTTTCGTAAAAGATCGATATCTTATCACTGACCTGGCCAAGCTTACCGCCCTGCTCTCCTGCCCGAAGCATCTGGACAATTCCCGGCGCAATCAATTGACAACTGGCCATCGACGAGTGTAAACCTATGGATTCTGATAACTGATAACCATCGCGAATCTTTTTATCCACCCCAGCCCAAAGCCGTTGGAAGTAGTAATTCTCACACGAGTCCTGTATCACTTTTATCGCATCCAGCAGACTCACACCTGTATTGATCATTGTTGCCATAATACGCATACTGCGAGTTACCACCGTATCGATAAACATTGTACCTAACACGGGACAGCGGATTTTTACATAATCTATCACCCGCCGGCCGGTTAATGTCCCAACCCAGTAATATAATGCTACCGACACCAATATCAGCACGGTCAATATAGTCGTCATCGCTTTAAAATCACCCAGAATACTGCTGAAACCGACCAGTATTTGAGTAAGTTTCGGCAGGGCAGCACCTTTGGCTTCATAAATTTTCATAAATCTTGGCAGAACAAAGAACATTAACGTCCCCGTCGCCGCCACGGCCATCAGCGCCATTATAAATGGATATGTCAGCGCACCTTTGATGCGTTGGCGGGTCTCGGCTTCGAAGGCCAGATAGCCGCTAAGTACGCTGAGCATCTCCGCCATTCTGCCGGACGCTTCCGAGGCCTTGACCATACTGACAAACATCGAATTGAAAACTTTCGGGTAGGCAATCAGCGCTATCGAAAAATTTTCACCGCCCCTGACCGCTTCAGCCACATCTATTATTATCGTCCTGAGTACGCCTTGTTCGGCTTGCTCGACAATAGCATCAAGGGCGTCGCTAAGCACCACCCCGCTATCAAGCATTACTGCCAACTGCGTCGTGAACAGTATCAAATCTGCTTGTTTTACCTTTGCCGTATAAAGCTGTCTTCTACCAACTTCCGATTTTCGATTTTCAACCCCTGATTCAATCCGGGACAATCGGCTGTCGGTAATCGATAATTTATTCGTTTCTTCTACAGGTTTTGTTGCTAAGCCAGCCATTTAATATCCAGTTTGCGATTTTCGATTTTCAACCCATGACTTAACCAGAATGCGGTCGGCTGTCTAAAATCGTCAATTATTTACTGTTCTCAATATTTCCTCGATAGATACAATACCAGCCTTGACCTTCTCTATACCATCCAATTGAAGAGGAACCATTCCGTTTTGCCGGGCTTCATCCTTTATTTTTTTCAAATTGGCCTGGTCATTAATCATTTCCATAATTTTTTCATTTGGCACAAACAGTTCGTGAATAGCGATTCGGCCGGCATAGCCGGTGTTTCGGCATTTTTTACAACCTACACCGCGGTAAAACTTCGTAACTTCTCCGTTCAGGTTTTCAACGGTTTTCTTTATACCGGCAGGCGGCTCGCATTCTGCTTTACAGTTCGAACATATCTTTCGCACTAATCGCTGCGCTAAAACCGCGATCAACGAGGCACTGACAAGATAAGGAGCAACACCCAAATCCAGCAAACGCGTCACCGCCCCGGGTGCGTCATTCGTATGCAAAGTCGAGAGCACCAAATGGCCCGTCAAAGCCGCCTGTACCGCAATATTGGCAGTAATACCATCACGGATTTCGCCAATCATTATTATATCAGGGTCCTGCCTTAATAAACTTCTTAGTGCCGTCGAAAATTCAAAACCGGCGCTTTCGTTTATTTGAAACTGATTAATACCGGCCATATTACACTCTACAGGGTCTTCTACCGTACAGATATTAACATCTTCACCATTAAGCTCAGCAAGGGTAGCGTAAAGCGTGGTATTTTTCCCCGAACCGGTCGGTCCTGTCACTAAAATTATACCGTTTGAAGATCGCACCACCTGCCTGAACAGTTGCAGGTTTCCATAGGCAAATCCGAGCGATTCAAGATTGAAAAGAACCTTCTGCGGATTGATAATTCTGATAACCACCTTTTCGCCGAAATGGCCCGGCATAACCGATACCCGCAAATCTATCGGCCTGCCTTCTATTAAAACGTGGATACCGCCGTCTTGCGGCAGGCGGCGCTGTGCAATGTCCAGCTCAGCCATAATCTTGATACGAGAAACAATCGCCGGATGCATCTGGTGAGGAGGACATATTTTTTCGTACAGACTGCCATCGACTCTGTATCGAACCCGCAGTTTTTTATCATCCGGCTCTATATGAATATCACTGGCATTTTCCCTCACGGCGTTATAAAGCAGGTAATTGACCAGCTTTACGACCGGCGATTGGCCGGCTATCTCCTCAAGATTGCCTATATCCTGCGTGATATTTTCTATTAGCGTAAAGTCTTCCAGCCCTTCATCATCGATAATATCATCGATGACAAAGACGTTGGCGGCTGGTAAATATGTCTGCATGGTGGCATTAATATCCTTGGTCGTGGCACAAATCACCTGAACTTTACAGCCGCTTATTCGCTCTATTTCATCTATTAAGAATACGTTTGTCGGCTCGCTCACCGCCACCGTAAGCACATCATAAACCTTAAACAGCGGCAAAACGATGTGCTCTTCAAGAAATTCTCTCGGCAAAATATCAATCGCCTTCGCGTCACATATCTTGGGGTTAACCTGGGCATAAGGAACACTGTAGCTTTGAGCCAGCGCCAATGCTATTTGATTTTCAGTACAATAACCCATCTCGACCAGAAGCTCGCCAAGCAGCTTGCGATGGCCCTTTTCGTTCTGTTCAGCCAGAGCTTTTTCAATCTGCTCCGGCGTAACAATTCCCTGCGCCAGCAGCAATTGCCCTAATTGCATTTTGTTTTTTACCGCTATTTGACTCATAGTTTTTCTATACGCTAGCTCTGCCACAGGTATACGCTATTTTTTACGCAAAACTCTTTACCGCCTCAGCAAGTTCGACATAGCGGTCAAATTCATTTTCAAGTCGGGTAATCTCCAGAATTTTCGTGAGAATTTCATTGAGTCCCGCCAATCTAAGCTGACAGTTGTTTTCGTTACAGTAGTCCCGCGCCCATAACAATTGCTCCAGCCCCTGGCTGTCGATAAATCCCACCCCGCTCATATCAAGCACAATGCCTGTCTTGTGCGCAGCGATTATATTGGTGATAGTACTTTGGAACAGCTCGGTAAAATCAACGTCCAATTCGCCCTGCAATTCCACAACCGTAACATTGTCATAATCCTGCGTTTTAACTTTCATCTAATTATGCTCCCCACAGCTTCAGTACCATATTCTACGGAACTGCCGGCACCATAAACATCGGTAAATCCATCCTGTATAATACTCCAGAGATGATACACTTCACTGTTGATAAATATCTTTCCTACTTCCTCGTCGAACTGTGTTCCCAACCCTTTCTCAATTTCAGCCAGTGCTTCTTCTACAGTCATCGCATCCCTGTAAGCTCGTTTCGATGTCATTGCATCAAAGCTATCCGCCAGCCCGACAATTTTGCCTATCAACGGTATCTGCTCGCCCACTAAACCGCTGGGATACCCTTTGCCATCGATTTGCTCGTGATGACACAATACGCCCGGCACGATATCTCGCATCTGTTTTATCTCATTTAGAATACCTGCGCCTATCGATGGATGTGTTTTTATACGCCCGCGTTCCTGCTCAGTCAGCTTGCCGTTCTTTCGTAATACCGCCTCGTCTATCCCGATTTTTCCTATATCGTGCAGCAGCCCAGCCAAATAAATCTTGTGTATCTGCTCTTCTTGTAATGGCTCTGCGCCGGTGAATCTCTCAGCAATCCATCGCGAAATAAACGCAACCCTTTCAGAATGTCCGCGTGTGTATTGGTCTTTTGCATCAATGCTGCTTGTTAGCGCTTTTAACGAACCTACGAATAATTCTTTGAGGTCACCGAACAGCCTGCCATTCTCGATGAACACGGCACACCTGTTGGCCACCGAGTTAAACAGTTTCACGTCAGGGCTGTCGAAATCCGGCTTATCGAGCCTGTTTACTGCAACCATTAAGCCTATTATGCAATCGCCATTTGGAGTTCTTTCTACAAGGCCGGACCCCGTCTTGTCTTTGCCGAATAAAGGTACCGCTATAATATTTTTTATGCTGTCCGACCACTCATATCTGAAAGGCGAATCTACTTCACTGTCCAGCAGCGCCTCTTTACCGCTGTCTATTTGCTCCACTAATCGGCTATGTAAAACAGCTGCCATCCGCTCATTTATATCTATCAACCCCAACCCCGCAACCAGTACCAACTGCTTTTCATCCTCCATGGTCTTTTCCAGCAGTATTGCAATGCCCTCGACGCTGACCATATCGGTTAAGCTGTCACAAGCCATTTGCAAAAAGTTGGAGTCCGGTTCGGTAACCTTCATATTCGTGCTGAGTTTGTGGAGCAGTACCAGTTCTTCGTAGGCTTGCGACAATTCAGTACTGACCATTTCAATTTGTTTTTCGGCTTTGGCAGCGGCCTGAAAATTCTCTGCCAAAAAAGCCAGCATCTCACTAAAAATCGTATTGCGTATATCGCACGACACATCACGCACGATGCACGACGATATATCACTTAAGTCAATCAAAGCCACTCCGACAGCCTCGCTGCCCGATTTTAGAGCAGCAGCCAAAATTTGATTATGTTCGCCCAACCGGCAAATACCTTCAGATTCTATCTCAACGCAGCGTTTAGCATACAGCGCATAGCATTCCAAAGTTTTGAGTTTTGATCCTTCGACTCCGCTCAGGACATGGTTTTGAGTTTTGAGTCCCTTTGCTATACGCCGTCCGCTATGCGCTGTTTTATTGCTGCCGTCGCACAGCAAGACCAATTCGCCACCGGCATTGCAAACTGCAAAATTAACGCCAAATTTATTTACCTTACCGCCAAATTTCTCCAGTTCACGTAATTGCGATAAGCTCAAATTCTTCCTGATTGTACCCAACATAGTCTCCGTTAAAATCCAAATATCAAAATGTAAAATGACAAATCAAATTTCAAAAATGAGAATAGGAAATTTTCATTTTGATTCTTAATGTGTAACTTCGACCTCTGCATTCTGATTTTTGATTTTTTCATGGTATAGAATATCCTCAATGCTTCTTAGCAACTCTTTCGGACTAAACGGCTTGCTGAGAAACTCCGATATCTGCAGAGCTTTTTTCTGCTCATCCTCAATGGCAAAACCTCTTGCTGTCAACATAATCACCGGTATATTTTTTGTCGCCTCATTCCGCCTGAGTTTCTCCACAAGTTCCAGCCCGGTCATAACCGGCATTTGAAAATCGGTAACAATAATATCCGGCTTCTCTTCACAGGCCCGCTCGAAGGCCTCGGCGCCATTCTCCGCTGATATAACCTCGAAGCCATTATTACGAAGCTTTATCGCAACCACGTGAACGATATGTATTTCGTCGTCCACAACCAAAACTTTTCTTTCCGACATTGCTTTGCCTCCACAAAAAAATGCGTCTCGTATCCTGTATTGTGTATTTTGCCTTTATACCTCAATCCGTTCATGCTTTAGACATCACGTCCTGAGTCGCCAAAGGCAGCTCAAAACCAAACGTACTGCCCACGCCAAGTTCACTGCTAACGAATACCCTGCCGTTGTGAACCTTTTCGACTATTTGCTTAACAAGGTTAAGTCCCAACCCAGTCCCTTTTGCCTGAGCTTTGTTTGCCTCAACCCTGTAAAACTTATCAAAAACATGTTCGATTTCATTCTCAGGTATCCCAACCCCAGTATCAGTCACACTAACCCTCGCTACGTCCTGCGATTCATGGTTAAGGCAGATTTCTGTTTCAATTTTTATCGAACCTCCGGAGCGAGTGTACTTAACAGCGTTACTCAGCAGATTAACAATAACCTGTGAAATCATATCCTTATCCGCATAGACCTGTCCGAAAACAATCACGTCTTTACATTCCGGCCTGATAATTTTAATATCCTTCTCTTCGGCATAGCTTTTTATCATTTGCAGTTGTTCTTCTATCAGTATTGCCAGACTGACAGGTTTTTTCCCTACCTTTATCAGGCCTGACTCTATGCGTGAAGTATTCAGGATATCTTCAATAAGCCGATTTAACCTTTTTGCCTGACTTTGAATCACAGAATAAAACTCTTTTCTGGTCTGTTCGTCATCAGCCTCGCCGTCAAACAGCATTTCAGAATAGGCGGTGATGGAGGCAAGAGGTGTTTTTAATTCGTGCGAAACATGATTTACGAAATCATTTTTCATCTGCGATACTTCTTTTTCATGGGTAATATCGTGCAGTACCGCCACGACCCCGCAGTTCTGTTTGCTCTCGTCGTAAACACAGGAAATAATGCAATCCAAAATTCTTTCTTTAGCGTTTAGTTTTTCTTTTCTATCCACTATTTTTATTTCCCGTTTCGTTGCTCGTGACTTGCTTTGTCTGCTTTGGCGCAGAAAATCCACAAATTCATTTTTATCTGCGTCAATTGGTATCAGTTCGTCTATAGGTCTGTGCTGGGCGGTTTTAAAATTGAAATTGAAAAGCCTGCCAGCCGCTTCGTTTGCCATTAACAACCTGTCAAACTCATCGACAACGATAACAGCGTCGCGGATGCTGTATATAATCGCATCGGTATTTCTTTTTTGTCGCTGCGTTAGCTGAATTTGGATTTGCGAATCCTTGATTTGCTTTTCGAGTTCCGCTATATAATCAGCGTTACTATCTAACTGTTCATTAATCAGCTCGCTCAATCCATTTATAGCGGATAGCTTTCCTTTTCCTATCCGCCCTACGCTATTACTGCCCGTTATTCTTTGGGCTATGGATGCGATTGTTCCGGCCAGTTTTAGCCAATACCAGCCAAGCCAGACCACACCCACAGCCCCAACAACACAGCACATCAACACCACATATCCCCAAGCCCCTGTGAAAACAGGGGTGGCAAAATGCCAACCTACCCCGATGCCAGAGTTCAACCAAAAAGTCAAGCCCCCTACAAACAAGCTGCACACCACAATACCTGTAATCATTACATATAAGTTTCTTCTAAGTTTCAAATCAACAACTCCAAAATCGTATCTCATGAGGCGTATCTCATATTATCATTACGAGCGAGATGAAGTCGGTCGCTGCAATCTCACTTCTTAGATTTGAGATTGCTTCGCTGCGCTCGCAATGACGCTTCACGCTTCATACTTTGTTTATCTTCTAAGCCATTTGTCAGTATCTTTTTGCTCGACAACATCCAACACATTTCTTTCTAACCTCACCACCCCGCTGGGGTCTGTTTCGCCGAGGATTCTTTCTTTCAGCCGAATCGCCTCCAGATATGACGGACGAAGTTCAAGTGCCAGGTTCAGCTCACGCAGCGCAGCCTCATTATCGCCTTCGATGTAGTACTTCGCAGCTTTTGCATAACGGTCTTCAGTGAGTCTCGCTCTGCCAATCCACTGCGATTCAGCTTTTGCACCGAATCTTTTCCGGCGGACATCCTCCACTCTGGCTCTGCCCTCTGCCTGGTTTGGCTCCTCTATAATATGAGGAGTAAGCAGGACCATCACTTCCTGACGCTCGGTCTTATCGCCCGTACCTCTGAACAGAGCGCCGATAATCGGCAAATCGCCAAGCAACGGAATCTGAGTTCTGGTGGTTGTAATTTTATCTCTGAACAATCCGCCGATAACAATTGTCCCGCCGTCTTTGACCATTACGTTGCTTACCAGCTCTGCTGAGTCCTCGCTGGGTATTCCATCCAAGGAGAGACTGCCTGAACTGTCCTTGGAATGAATATCCATTCGGATATAGCCTTTGTTGCTGATATAGGGTCTGAATGAAAGTTTCGTACCGGTATCAAGAAATTTCACCGCACCCTCTACCAGATTGCCGGCTGCATCGTACTTATCGCCTTCCCGGTAGCCAAGTTTATTACCGATGTAAACCTGGCCTAATTGCTTATTGACCGCCAGTATTTTCGGATTGGCCAAAATCGTTGTATCAGTAACCGCTTCCACCGCTTCGATAAAAGTCGCTACATCATCTACTACAGTACCGAATTTCAATCCGCCACTAAGTGTTACTGCAGAAGTACTGGTAGAGGAAGCAAAGTCCGGGGACTTACTCGAAAGCCCTGATATACCGGTTACGGCTGTACCCTTAAGCGTTTGCCAGTCGATACCAAACTGCATGTTTTCGCTGAGCGTTGCGCTTAGAATCGTCGCCTCTACCAGCACCTGTTGAGGCCGTACGTCAATAGTGGTTATCACATCTTCAGCCTTTCTAATATTTTCGGCATAGTCATAGAGCACTATAGTATCCTGTAATGACATAGTGTCTCCACCGCCCTTGGCAGAACTGATAGACTCGCCGACAGGTACACCGGTCTCGGCTGCGGTGGTAACTCCAATTTTACCGCTGCTGCTGAGAACCGGCTCAATCAGCTTCCTTGCCTCAGCGGCACTGATGTAATACAAGGCAAATACCCTGTATTTCATCCGGGTCGTATCGCCCCTGCCATATACCACGGTAAGGTTGCCCTCCTGCTCGTATTCGAAATCACCGCCTAAGATAGCGGCCATAGCTTCTTCGAAGGTTACATCCCTCAGTGTCGTAAATGCCAGCACGCCGTCAACTTTCGGCGACGGCACAATGTTTTTCTGATACTTCGCACTCAATACACGCAGTGCGTTTTTAATCGTTTCATTCTTGTTGAAGTTAATCGACTTAAGCTTTTCATTTTCCGCCGTCTGCGAACCGCTTTCGTTTCCGCCGGCGACGTTTTCGGCGCTGACAGCACTAACCTCTGCTACTTCTACGGCCTTGCTGGACCCGACGTCGCCGACCACAATCGCTGCCATTACAACTAATACAAGACACCATACAAACGGCTTTCTTGTGATTTTGCTTTTTGATTTTTTACCGCGATACATAATTTATCTCCTGTTTTTCAGCGTTCAGCGTATGCGCTGTACTCTATTTTTTTATTGCCTGTGTAAGTTTCAATCGTATTTCTGAATCTGTATATCTTATAAATACTTCTGTTTCTTCGATTCCAATTACTTCACATTCATACGTATCGACTCCGTCCCTGACGAGCAATTTATCGCCAACACCCAACAGCTTATCATTGATAAAAGCCTCGGAACTTTCGCCCAACATTATTGCTTCCAGCTTTAGTTTCTTTGCAATTCGCCTGACTACTTCTTCGCTGCCATTTCCTGAAATAACATTCACTTCTTCAATATCACCCAATCGCCGGCCTTGGCTGTCCCCAAGAAACCCCTGCCAGTCGTCTGCAGCAAAAAAGTCTCTTGTGAGTACATCGTTTCTGCCTTTAACATCCGGCAGTTCTACAAAGGATATTTTTGATTTTGAATCCGGCTGCTCCTCGGTTACTTGTTGTTCTGTCACTGCCGCCCTAGCGCCACGCGGAGCTTTGCCGCCAAGCACTCTTACCCACATAAAGGCCATCACGGCAATCAAACACAACGCTGTGACGGTCTTTTTCTTCTCTGCAGCCAATTGGTTCATAAGCCTATTGGTTCCGCTACCACTTCTTTTTAATTTTTCACTCTTCACTTTTGCCCTCTTACATCTTAATTTTTAATTCTCAATTCTTACCTCTTACCACTTACCCCTTATTTGTCCTGTAATAAATGACCACTTTTGTCTGAGAGGAAAGTTGGCCGCTAAAATCTCTATCATTTTCAAGTCTCACCTGCTCAATACGGAGCAGTCTGTCCAGTTTTTGCAGCCGTCTATAAAATTCGTATATCTGCTTTAAGTTACCCTTACACTGTATATTCACCGGAATAGCGTTCAAAGTGTCGGCCTTTATTTCCTTACCGGGCTGAACCTGTTGGCCCTTGAGATTATACTCATCCATCAAATTAGCTATCTGCTGCAAAAACACGCCAAGGTCTCTTTGTGCAGGTATATTTGACTCATAGTTTCCAACTGTTCTTTGCAGTTTCAACAATTGTTCCTTGAGTATCGGCAACTGTTCGCTCTGGCGCTGCGATTCAGCAATAGCGAGCCTCTGTTCAGTCCGTCTCTGCTCGACAGCTTTTATTCTTTTCTGTAAAGGCAGATACCTAAACAGCACAAACCCTATCACCATGCTAAAAGCTAAGCATAAGATTGCTATTTGCTGTTTTTCCCGAAATATCATCTCTGCTCCTCACGATAATTTGCCAGATAGCAACTTATCTCAAACTCGCTTACCTGGAAATCTTTTCCAGCAAGATTAGTACCGGCTTTAACCCCTGCCTTCGCAGGGACGAGCTTTCTGTTTCGCGAAAACGACGGGTAAATCAGACAAAAATACGGCGAATCTTCCAATTTTCGTATCAGCTTTGCCACTTCGCCCGCATCTGCCGCAACACCGCTTATCACCACCCTGAATCTGACGTCGCCAAGCAACAGTGTTTTTTTACCGGCAAAGCTGCCTCTGGCCGCTCTAACGGCATTTCCTGTGCGACTGGATGGCTTGCCCTCAAACCTCACTGCCTTGAAATCCACTTTGCTCAGCGCTATCCTTTTACCAATTAAAAAACTTATCTCAGCTAAAACGCTCGCAACGTCAATTCTGGAATCAATTTCTTTTATGAATTTTGCTTTTTTCTTCAACTCTGTCGCTTCGTTTTTAATCTCGCCGAATGTCCGCGTATCACCTTCCGCCTGTCTCTGCTTCAATTCGGCCTGGGCAAGGGCTGCTGTAACTTTTGAAACCGAATGTATGGAAACAAAATTCCATACCACCATTACAACAAATATACCACCCAAAGCGATGTACTGCGTGCGATAACTACTCTGCCGCCGTCTGCCGCTTTTGTACCATTCCGGAAGAAGGTCAATTTCCTTCATAACTCGTATCTCGCCTCTGGTATTTCGTATCCCGCTTCACTCCGCAGTCCTAATGACTCCCTTACGGAGGACGCCTTACGGCCCAAATACGCTTCACACTTCACGCTTAGCGCCCTTAAGACCAAGTCCCACAGCCACCGCCCACTCACAGAGCAAGCCTCGTCTGTCACTATCGAAGTTCACATTCGCCTTTTTGCTTGACAAATCGAAGCCCTTCAACGGCTGAGCCACCTCAATCTCGACCGCCAACTGTCGTCTTAAGACATTAAGCAGAATCTTTTCGTATGCCTCCCCTCCGGCAAAAACCGCTCGTTCCACGCGCCTGCCCCTGAATGTTACTGTATAATATCTAAAACACAGTGATATCTCTCGTGCCAACTCTTCAGCAACTGCACTGACTGCATCAACCACCACTTGTCGCGTTGATGCATCAAGTCCCTGCCCCGCAGCAATTGAATCCGGGGCTTCGACTGAACTGGACCGAACGTCCTCATCCGAAGCGCTTGCACCTAATCGATACCGGGCCGATTTCTCTGTTCGCAGCGTGCCTCGCAGCATTTCAGCTTCACTGATGCTGACACCTAATTTGGCGGCAATTTCCTGATTAAATTTTTCTCCGCCAACCGGTATTTGCTTAACGAAACTAATTTCCCCTCCACGACCAAACACCACGGTAGTAAACCGGCTTCCCACATCAATAAAAACAGTTGTATAATCTTTGTCTCCCTGCCGGCGCAGCAGTCTTTCAAAGCTTCTAAACAGCGCGCATGGAACTATATCTATCCCCACGGGTTCAAGCCCGGCTTCTTCAAGCATTTCGATGTGGCTTCTTACCGCTTCATTATCTGCAGCGAACAATATCAACTCATTCTTAATCTCATCACCATGCCGAACATTGCCGGCAAGCACATAATCAATTGCGTCTTTATCCGGCTCCAATCCAAAACGCTGAGCAGCTTCCTTTCTCAAAGCCCGCTCGATAGCATCGCTCTCTGTCTCAGCCAATCGCAGGCTCGTTATTTTTAATTCGTCATTCGGCAAACACGAGACGACCTTTCTTCCGTGAAAGCTACCCTCTGCCAGCATTTGCTTTATCGCCGAAACGACAAAATTTCTTCTTTCTGACCTATCGCCGTTTATACGCGGGTCAACGCGAACTTTATCTGCTGCAGAAACACTCACGTGTCCCTCATTGACCGCCAACTGAATCATCTTGATAGAATTATGACCTATATCCAATCCTATCGGCTGCTGACTTCGAGTTTTTAATTTCCAACTTATCATTTACGTTTTTCTTCTCATCAGCCCGAAATCGATATAAACCCCGTAACAGACTCTACCGTAATTGTTATGGATGTCCCGCCTGCCTGCAGAGTAATAACGCCACTGGCCAGGTCAGTGTCGTTACCGTTATAGGGACTGCCAAGATAATCAAATTTAATCTCGCTGGTCGTATCAAAATCGACATTAGTAATATCCACTTTGTCCAGCCGGCTGTCGTTGCTGAAATTCACAACGTATTGAAATCCTTTCTTGACAGGGTGCGAAATTATCCCGTTTGGATCTTCGATTTGATAGCTTTCGGCAGATGCATTGAAAACCACAACGTATATTTTCTGTCTGCTGATAGCCATACTTTTGGCGTATTCCAGGTCCGCTGCAATCATATTCGCTGCAGAGCGAATCTGCATACTGGCTGCCGAACTCATCATCGGAACCACCATCATCGCTGCTATCCCGATTATTACCACCACAACCAGAATCTCTATTATGGTAAAACCACTGTCTTGACGCATTATGTACCCTCACAGTCGGCTGTATTGCCGCTATTTTTTCTTATGCAGTCTCCGCTCCTTTTTCGTCTTCTTCTGCATGCATCTTTACCAGTATCTATCTGGTATTTAGCGTATGGCGTTTAGGGTGTACGCTATCCGCTATCGACTATCCGCTATTCTCGGTACAATCGTTAAAATCGTATGATTGGAACTGAAAATGAGTTCATAGTTGACAGTCTTAGTCTATGAACTATGAACCATGAACTATGAACTAAATTCGGATTTTCTTTTTCCTCGTATGCAAAGGCCGATAAGCATTAGCCGTTCGTGACTCGTGGTTCAATTCACTAAATACTATTCCCTTTCAATACTCTTAAAAAAGGCCCCGCCGGCCGGTGTCCACCTTGCGGGATTGCCCGCCGTCGGCCAGGTTTCAAGCGATGCTCTTGCCGGAGCCGCTGTAATATTGACACTGCCCGCTGAGACGTTCAGATTGCCGTTAACAAACAGTGCCCCAAATACGGTCAGTCTCGAGGCGCTGTTATTGACGGATATGTCACCGTTTATCTGGGCCAGACCATTAATCGCAAGCTGTCCGGATGATTCTATCGTTAAGTTTCCATTCACAATAAGTGCAGGGAAATTTTTAACAGCGGCAATAGTGTTGCCTGTCCCTCTTATGGTCATATTGCCGTTTACGACAAGCGTGCCGTTTATGGATACATTTCCGCTCAGGGTAATATCGTTGTCGCACCAAACGACACCTTTGGGATTGCCGACCGGACTTGTCGGCAGAGAGACATTATTGTAGTCGTCGAGGGTAAGCGTTTGCGCCGTATAATTATTAGAGCCGACATAATAGGTTGTGTCAAAATCAGCTACTGCAAGTCCGGGCCAATCCACAGGATCGCTGCTTACGTTTTCATTTTGGCTGCCTGTTATTGTGCCTCCTGACATCACAGAGTTGGTTATAGTGCCGCTTGCAAAAACATCACCACGAATTGTTCCCTCGTTTGTTAAATTGCCGTCACAATAGACATCTCCATTGATTGTGGTGCTGCCGGAGATTGTCGTGTTACCGTTGGCCCAGCAGCCAACAGCAGGGTCGAGTCGAAGCTCTGCTGTTAAACTGCTCCGGCCCACTTCTTCGCCGTTCTTCAGCCGGTATGCAGTGGAATTTACATCATAGTTGCATCTATACGTGTATGCCGGCCCTGAACCTGAGTCGTGGCGTTTAACAGTTACGTTATAGTAATCACTGCTGCCATCGACCAACTGCTGGCCCGTATCGCCCGTCCAGTATTCGCCAGCCACGTCCTGCGGATTAAGTATCAAGCCCCTGGCGTGTTCCAGCGCTGATTCAGCTAAATAATCCATTTGTGTTCGCAGTATCATATTCTCGCCGCAGGCCAACTCGACATCGCTTCGCGACAGAAAGCCCAGAGACAGAATCGTTATTGCCATAACGATAAACAGGACAACAAGCAGTGCCGCCCCTTTTCTATTGATTATTGATAATTGATTATTGCTCATTGATTATTCTCTGTGTTCTCTGTGCCCTCTGTGGCTATTTTTCCTTTTTCCTTTTTTAATCATCATCACTTACAATATTGCCGCTGCCGTCAAGCAGATTCCCCGCCCATCCGCGAAGAGAAGCTTCTATCTGATACTGACGAACAACACCATTTTCAGAAAGACCGAATGAAATAGTCACAGATTTGCTCCATTGGTCAATATTAGCGGGATAGAACTGAACATTGCTGCATACCGGCAGCAGCACCATTTGTCTGCCGCCGTAATTGGAGACCAATGCCGGCTTTTCTGTTCCGCCAAGGATACCGTTTAATGGAATAGCCCCGCTCGCAGCAGAGGGAAATTCCAGCAGTCGAAGGTAATCTCGGTTCTGCCCGGCCTCGATATAAACCAGCTCGTTGGCATTGATTTTCCCATCGCCATTATCATCAGCCCGCCAAACAGCCAAATCGTCATCATTCGCCTTTAATATGAGCTTGCTGTGTCTTATCAATTCTGAAATTCTAAGTGTAGCGAAACGCACCTGCGCCTGTTTTTGGCTCGTATCGCCACTTATCTTATTTGCCGAACTCATAGCGTAAGCCAATGTGGCCACCGCAGCCAGAATTATGCTTGTTACCATTAGCGCTATCAGCAATTCAGCTAATGTAAAACCGTTTCTATATTTCGTATCCTGCATCTGGCTCTCTGTTGTCATTGCGAGGCCGAAGGCTGTGGCAATGACGTCATTCACTTATTAATCGATTTATAATCGCAATTTCCCTGCCGCTGTAATACACCCGCACCGTAGCACGAATAAATTTCGCTTCCACCGTACCGCTTTCCTGCGGCACATAAACCTCCAGACAGCTTACATCCCTGCTGAAGTTGGCATAATTTGAATCAGTAAACACCGCTCCGCTTGTGTCTTTTACCTGGCCTTGTGCCTCGGTGTAATTATAATTGGTTACTATATCATCGAAGGCGGTATTAACAATCTGCTCCATCAAATCGCCTGCCAACTTGGCCCCTAAAGTCCTGTGCATCCCTTCAGCCCGCACCTGCGCCCCGCTTGTAAACGGCAGCAGCACCCCAGCCGCAGCGATACCCAATACGACAACCGCCATCATCGCCTCAGCCAAAGTAAAACCCCTGTATTTAGTTCGTAGTTTGTAGTTCATCGTTCGTAGCGAAATAATCAATAGTTAAGTTAAAAAGGCTGACCAGCTTTTGACTATCGTCTAAATCTGGTCAGCCTGATTCATTCTTTCCCCGGCAATTAACCCGCATAAAGGATTTTGCGTTAATGCCGTTAAGTTACCTTTACCTGACTCTTACCACGACATATGGTTAGGATCGAAGGTGTCATCTGCACGAAATGCGCCTGTAGTAGTATTAAAGAACCATCCATTGTCAGCTGCGCTGCCAGGATCCGTTGCAGCCGTCGCAACAGAATTCTTACTGTTCCAGGGATTGGTCGGAATCTTCTGCAGATACGGGCCCATATAACCATCTGCAGGAGTTGCCGATGCCGTGTCGCCTGCTACGTTGGTATATTGGGTCATAGCATTTGAGAACGTAAGACCGCCTGCAGTCGGTAATGTGTCATTGTGCTGAATTTTATACAGCTCAATCTGCGAGCGGACCGTTTGAAGGTCGCTTTTCATATTCGATACCTTGGCATCAGTACTGGCATCGGTAAACTGCGGTATAACAATAGCCGCCAGGATACCCAGTATGACCACCACAATCAGAATTTCCACCAATGTAAAACCACTTTTTGCTCTCATTTTTTTACTCCTTTTCAATAAAAATTTCGCTTCTTTTTTAACTAATAAATGCTCATTTCTAATCACAGCAGTTTTTCACAGTCCAAATTATCGACCTAATTGATACACGACTTAACTTTCCGGATACTTTTCTTTTGAGTTGCAAATCCTCCCATAAATAAAATAAACCCTGAAAACGCCCCTAAAATACTTCAAGAATTTCACTCGGACACTTGACGGACGACAGAACTTCGAACTCTTACGTCCGAAAACACCTCAGCCCCTTTTTACAGGGTCTATAAGTGTCCAGGGAAAATATAAGAAATAAACAATGCATTGCCAAAAATAATCAATTATTAATAATCAATTATCAATGTAGTCGGGTGCATTTTTGATATGTATGTCTCTTTGTGTTTGTCCGGCGTGTTCAAGTTCTATTCGAATGTAATCTATCGCCCCCAGGGCTGATTCGATTTTATCCGCCCACTCAATTAGAACCACCGACTGTGGATAGCAAAAATCATCGAAGCCGATCATTTCAAACTCGGACACAGAATTGAGTCGGTAAGCATCTATATGATAGATGTCCAGCCGGCCCAGATACTCATTAACTATAACGAACGTGGGACTGTTAACCTGCTTACTGTCTTTAGCCCCCGCCCCTGCCGCAATCCCTTTAATAAGATGCGTTTTGCCGCTGCCCAACTGCCCGCAAACAGCTACAACCTCACCACCCTTTAATTGCGAACCAATTTTGCGACCGAGTTCTATGGTCTGTTCCGGCGAATTCGATGTAATATCCAAATCCATAACTAATCGTCGATAATCCAATCTCAATAATGTGTCATTGCGAGGCCTGCGAAGCAGGCCGTGGCAATCTCAAACCAACGTCTGCTCATATAAGTCTTTCCATTTAGGATTGACAATTTCTATTAGTTGAATTTTCTTACCACGTGAACCCGCTTTGATTTTCTTTTCCGCAGCTATTGCATCCCACACGTTATCGAAACTTTCATAATACACCAGCTTCGTAACATTATATCTATTCGCAAAGTCCGAACCTGTCTTATTTCTGTGTTCCAGAATTCTCCTGCGAAGGTCATTTGTAATACCTGTGTAGAGCACTGTGTTTCCAATATTTGTTATTATATACACCCAATACTGACTCATATCACATTAGCTTTAACGATTGAGATTGCTTCGTCGCTACGCTCCTCGCAATGACAGTTGTGGCTGCACATTGTGTCATTGCGAGGTCTGCGAAGCAGGAGATCGGAAGAGCACACGTCTGAACTCCAGTCACATTCCTTTATCTCGTATGCCGTCTTCTGCTTGAAAAAAAAAAGAAAAATAAAAAATCCTGTTAATCCTTTCAAAAAGAAAAAAGCCGCCCCACACCCTCTTTCTCCATTATCTCTCAATCCCAACATCTACCCCCGACTTATCACTCCACCC
>CAJVYN010000008.1 GCA_913009355.1 uncultured bacterium
GTTTATCCTATTCGAATGGTAGTAGTGAATGACAATGACCTTGAAGGCAAGGCTGACATATCCTTGACAGCTCCGAATGATGAGCCGTATTCAATAGAGGGTGCGAATAACAAAAACTGGGATTACAGGGGTCAAATAAATAGGGGTACACAACAGGGAAATCGCAGCCGAGTTAAATATCACTCGTCTTACTCCCTAAGCCGCTGGATGGTGGTTGAGGGCAGGATGAGCAGCGGCAGGAAGTATCCGGTTATCCTGGACACAGGAGCGTCACTGGCTCTTTTCGTTAATGATATTCATATTCTGGAAAACAAGCTGTCGATTTACCCTCTTAAAACCAACAACGATGAATCTGTTAGTTGGGGAATGTGCCGTCTTCCCGAACTGAGCATAGGAGAAGTAACGTTGGTTAACTGGCCTTGTTTTTATCGAGGACAGCACGCCGAAGTTCAGATGTTTGGACTGCCGATTGCCAGAGATAAGGCTGTCATAATGGGACTGGTGGCGTTGCGGGAATTTAAGTATATTGTGTTTGACAACGTAAAGCGTGAAGCGGAGTTCTCACTTGAGGAGGTATTTAAGCCAAGGAACTCAGATTTATGGACGCAATATTCGTTTGTGATTGAAGAGGATTTGGGCGGTAACGCCTTCCTTTTCGTGAAGATTCCCATTGCCGGCGAAGAGATTGAGTTGCAGCTTGATACTGGCAGCGGAAGGGGGCTGGCAATCACCGAAGAGTTGTGGAAAAGGATGCGTAAGAAAATCCGGAACGTGAAGCTGAGGAAGGGCAGAGACTTGTACCCGTATATTGGGTGGCTGACCTGCAGGCGGGGTGTTATTCCAGAGCTTGAGGTCGGGGACAGAATGGTCAAGAATGCGAATATTTCAATTTTTCCAAACGACAGCCCGCTTGTAGAGCAGTGCGATGGATTGCTGGGGATGCAGTATTTTCAGGACACCGTGATGGTTCTTGATTTTGAGCGGAATCTGATGTGGGTTAAGAGCCCACATCGCAGTTAGCGAGTGTGCGCCCGCCGAAGGCGGGTACGTGGACGAGTAGGTACGTAAATGTTTTTATTCCACGCATCCACGTATCTACTCACCCATGCAATCCCCTCATTTACATAAAAGTTATACGGCTACGGCGTGCTTGGACTGCGGACCTTTGAGCTGCTTGAACCGCTGGTGCCTACAGCAATTGCCGTCGCGGTTCCCCCGCCGACAATGAGACTGGTAGTTCCGCTCATCCCCATAAATACTGCGGGCGCAACTGCAATCTTCAGAGTCCCAACACCGGGAACACTTTTTGCCAAAGCGCTACTTACACTTACAGCCCCTATTCCGCCGGCTGTGGCTAATTCGCCGGTACTTTGAAGCGCAACCGTGCGGGCTGCGGGTATATAAACTGTAACGACAGGATTTAAGGCACCTTCGCAAGCTGTTGCCGCACATATATTGGCCACCTGGGAAGCAACTAAACCTTCAGACTGAGCCCACTGAGGCAAGGACGACTCTTTCTCTTTAACAACCTTAAGACCTTCTTTGGTCAGCCCCAATTTTCTCACAAACTTTCCAAAGTTTCTGCCCAGACCACTCAAGTCAAAGGACACTCCCGCAGCATCGGTCTTGTATGTTGCTATCTCATGCCGTAGCTTTTCCTTGAAGCCATTAATATTTGTTGTTGCCTCGAAAACCGATATGCTCAGATAAATATTCTCAATTTCCGGGTCGAAAAGGTAAACAGCACTAATCTTGGATTCGACAGGTCCTACGCCTCCCTTTTCCTTAGCAACCTTAACAATGAAAGGTTCTGATAAAGCCCTGACTGCTATCATTTCACCAAGCACTTTTGTTTTTAGTTGTATCGCCGTCAAGGTAAATTTCAGATCGTTTGGAAGCGAACTACCGAAGGACGAGAGGTTGAAAGATTGCTCCCATGTTTTCCCGACATTCTCCTTTGTCACTTTTTTGAGAGACTTGATACACTGATTGTTTACCTTTCCCCAAAATGCCAGGTCTTCATCGCCCCCTAATAAATATCCGGTCTTTTTATCAACGACGAATAAAAGTTCTTTTGGGGTGGACTGCTGGCCGGAATTCATATCGCTGTCCATCAAGTCAAAATCATTTGTAGAAATAAGATACTGCACTTTATCATCCCATAAAGACTGCTTTTTTACTGTAAATAACGTTTCGACCTGACTGCTAAACTGGCTCTTGCCGGCGTATTCCACAGTTGAAAGCATTTTGTAGTACTGAATGCTTTCGTTTTCCGCCGCTGGACCAGCTTTAGCAAACGGCGACGGCAATACGACTCCTAATGCCATTGCTAAACAAAAAGTCTGCCTGTGCCAAAAACATTTTGTCCTGCTCTTACTTGTGAAATTCATACTTGTACCTCCTTAAAAAAAATTCGTTCTTTCACAACAAACCTCAACTTGTTTTCCCAAAACGTCACCTTCCTGGTTAAAAACACTTCTTGAGTACATTGGCCTTGTTTAGCTGCTTTCATTATTGCCAAACCCCTCGGCAATTTTGACGATATCGACAATATTGTCAGCATTGAGCTTACGCATAATTCGGTTGCGATACCATTCGATTGTCCGAACCGAACGGCGGAGCGAGGAAGCTATTTCCTTATTGCATTTACCAGCAGTGATTAATTCTAAAATCTCCTCTTCAGTCTGGGTTAAACTTTGTCCGGCCAAAGGGTCTGTTCCCCCGCTTTCCTCAAGAGCTGATTTAATTCTTTGTAAAAAAGTGTTTTTGTCCATTGGTTTTTCGATAAAATCCACAGCGCCTGCCTTGATAGCTTTGATTGCCATTGGAATATCTGCGTAGCCTGTTACTATCAAAACAGGCAAACCAGGGATAACACGTTCCGCTTTAATTAACAGCTCAATACCATCTATACCGGACATTTTCACATCCGTAATCAACAAATCACACCCCCGTAAGCGCAATTGTTTAAGGCATTCAACGGGATTGTCAAAACAGATGACCTGGTATTCCGATGTCCCCAGACTTTGAGCCATCGCCTTGAGTACGCTGGGCTCGTCATCAACAAGAAATATAGTTGGGCTGGCAATGTTCATCGAAAGCACCTGCTGGTTTTAAGTTAGGATAAAGCGGTAATGTAATGTAAAAAGTTGTACCTTTACCGGGTTGGCTATCCACGTGAATTTTGCCGCCGTATTTGGATATAATTTGCTGGACAATGCAGAGTCCCAAACCAGTCCCCTGCCCTAACGGCTTGGTGGTAAAAAACGGCTCGAAGATATTATCAAGATTTTCCAGCTTGATTCCACCACAGTTATCGGAGAACAGCAACTCAATGTTGTTATCTTTCACGGAGGCACTGATAGCAAGCTGACGGTGTTTCTTGCCGTCAGCTGCTTGTATCGCATTCTGAATCATTGCGAACAATAATTGCTCAATATCATTTTGATTACAATAGAGGGCTGGCAGCTTGTTCATATCTTTGATTTGCACGGTTATTTTTGCCTGATTGGCGCTTTTGTTCAGTAGCTCGATAATCTTTTCAGTAATTACGCCAAGCTCCAATTCACCGAATGTTGTTCCTGATGATTTTCTTCCGAAATTGCGGAACCTGTCAACAATTGAAACAGCATTAGCAACCTCAACGAGGCTATCTTTGAGATATCTTATAATAGCATCCGGACAGGATATTTTTCTCAGCTTGTCCAGTGAATTTTCGACAGAGAGACTGATAACTGTGAGAGGCTGGGTAAGTTCGTGGGCCAGAGTGGCGCTTAGGGTGCCCAATGAGGCCAGCAGTTCGGTCCGTACCATTTTTTCACGATATTCACTCAGTTCCTCTCGAGTTCGCTTAAGTTCTGTGATGTCTCGAAGAAAAGAGAAGAAAAACTTATCCTGACTGAAATTACAAAATTGTGTGCTAACCTCCACGTCCAGAATTTTTCCGTCCTTACAGCACAGCTTTGTTTCAAAGCGTCCGGTCTCTGTCTTCATAATTATTTCTATATGTTTTGCCGTCTCTTCAGGTCCCTGCCAGACTTGGAGGTTTTGAATATTCATCCCGAGCAATTCTTCTCTTGAATAGCCGGTGATATCACATAGAGCGGCATTAACTTCTCGCAGTTTTCCGTCAAGCCCTGCTACACAGAATCCATCCACCGAGGCTTGAAGAATCAGTTCATTACGGCGGGTACACTGCTGCAACTGTTCCTCCGCCCACTTGCGTTCTACAGCGTATCGCAGGGACCGTCGCAGAAAATTACTGTCCACGTGTCCTTTGACTAAGTAGTCCTGTGCGCCGTGTTGCACAGCATTAATTGCCAGCGATTCATCATTCAAGTTGCTCAAAACAACGATTGGTACTTGCGGTGCTCGTGCATTTATCTTGGCAAACGTTTTCAATCCGTAACTGTCCGGCAGCCTCAAATCCAACAGAACCACGTCAAAGTCCATCTTGTCAAGACATTCCAATCCTTCTGACAGTCTGTCCGCATGTCCAAGGATAAACCGGCCATTCATCCCCTCGGTCAGCATTTCCTGAATCAAACGTGCATCCCCTGGATTGTCTTCGACCAATAAAACTTTGATCTTTTTTCCGTCCATTTTGTCCATCTTCAGACGATCGTGTCGCGTGAAGCTTCTTAACGGTAACATTTTCAGACTTTGGTCCTCTGAGTTTTTTCTTCTGACGGCAAAATAATCATGTCGCGCATATCAACTACAGGAATGATTTGATTATCCCTGGTAATGACAGCTTTTACATAATCAGGTGTAAAGGGCCGCTTATCCATTTCCGTCCGTCCCGCAGCTTCGCGAACTCGCATTATTTCTATAATGTTCTCGTTGTACAATTCGCCGAACACAACATACTCTCTTTCGCTTTCTGTGCATATTTCATCCAATTGTCTGGACTGAAGATTGTTCTCAGTCATTGCAAAATCTCCAAAATTCTTAATATCAGGAATACTGCCGACTAATGACAGGCTATCGGGTGGATTACAGACCTGTTTAACCAGTCAATTCCCTGTTATGGTGTTCGAAAAGTCCGGTTGCAGACCCCCTGGGAATTGGGTGATTGTAATCAGCAATAATTTTTGCCATTATGTTTAGACCTCCGCGCAGGTCAGTCCCTCCCGTATGGCATACTTGACAAGCTCGGCTACACTTTGTACCTTTAGCTTATTCATGAGTTGGCTGCGATGCCATTCAATAGTTTTGGTGCTGACATGCAATTCTTTTGCGATTACTTTCGTTGACTTGCCCTCTGCGATTAATTGGAGCACTTCACGTTCCCTGGCCGTTAATACCGAGTAGGCCGAAGTCTCTTGTTCTGTGAGGTGATGTATGTATCCTTCAACAACTATTCCACTTATCTGTGAGCTGAGGTAAGTATGGTCTGAAGCAACATTCCGTATGGCCGAGACGAGTTCCTGAAAAGCACACTGTTTTGGCACATAACCGGTTGCCCCTGCTTTAAGCATTTCGCGCACGGAACGCCTGTCCGAATGTGCCGACAAGGCTACTATCTTAATGTTGGGCTGTTCGCGAATTATTTGGCGGGTGGCCTCAATACCATTCAAATTGGGCATAGCAACGTCCATTACAGTAACATTCGGCTGCAATTCTCGGGCAAGTTGTACCGCAATTCGGCCGTCTTCTGCCTCTCCAATAACTTCCATGCCAAGTTCTTTACTCAGTAGAGAAGCAACAGCTTCGCGTAGAATCTTATGGTCATCTGCTATCAGTATTTTTATCCCCATAACGGCACCCCTTTTTCTTCCGGAAGTATCGCAGCCAGCAATCTCTCCTGCAGAGCTGCCCCCCCCGGTACTTCAGCCCGACAGGAACTTCTATAATTTTGCACTCCTCCCCCAACCATATTAATCGACCACATAGTGGAGAACTGCGCACAGGATAATCCTATATTTGCAGTAGGAAAGTCCGTGCTTTCTGTTAGGAAAATCCGTAAAGGCACCCAGGCAAACCCTTGGGTTATGGATGATTCTAATTGACCGGTCTTTTAGCTCAGGTCTCGTCCGAGCCAGAAAGCTGATGAAACAGCTTGTAAAAAATACTGTTTCTCAATGTGGCTTCTCAAAATTCCAGAGACGTCAGCCCCTCGCGGATAGCGTATTTAGTTAGCTCTGCGACGCTGAAAATACCGAGTTTATTCATAATTTGACGACGATTCGCATCGGTGGTTTTGGGGCTCACGTTCAGACCTAAAGCTATCTGTTTAGTTGATTGCCCTTCTGCCAACAGCTGGAGCAATTGCCGTTCTCGGTCTGTGAGTCTGCCTGAAGCGTCGGCCTGGACTGTTAGGGGGCGATTTATATAGTCCTCTATCAGGACATCGGTTATTCGGGGGCTTAGATAATGCTCATTGGCAGCCACCGCATGTATTGCCCTGACCAGTTCATCAAAAAGATAGGATTTGAGCACGTACCCTAAAACCCCTGCTTTAAGCATTTTTATTACAAAATGCCTGTTGAAATACATCGACAAAGCTATTATTCGGGCATCAGGCGTTTGGCGAAGGACAAGGCGGGTAGCCTGAATTCCGTTCAGATTGGGCATAGATACATCCATGATTATCACATCGGGCAATAGTTTTGTTGCAAGTCGCACAGCCATAGACCCATCTTCAGCTTCTCCGACTATTTCCATATCGGCTTGCTTCTCGAGCAAGGATCTCAACCCCTGCCGTACAATTCCATGGTCATCAGCGATTAGAATCTTCATACTCATAACCCCTTATGTTTAGGCTCTTGCTTTCCAGTTTTGGCGGCGCAGTCAGTATAATACGTGTTCCCTGCCCCGGTGCGGATTTAATTTTTAGCTGCCCACCTAAATACTCTAACCGTTCTCGTATATTGAAAAGGCCGAAGCCGCCTGTTTTATTTTGTGACGAAGGTAACTGCAGTTTAGATGTAAGAAACCCCACACCATCGTCTTCAACGATAACCCGTATTTTGCCACCAGTTTCTTGAATACTTACTCCCACGGTGTTTGCCTTTGCGTGCTTCACAACATTGACCAGAAGCTCGCGGACAGCCTGAAACAAAATAGTGCTGATTTCATTATCAAGCCGGAGCGGTTGATTATCAACAGAAAATTTACATTTGATTCCATATTTTTCCTGGACTTGTTCGGTAAGCCATTGCTCCACGGCTGCCTCAAAACCCAGCTCATATAGCACAGGATTGCTGAGTTCAAATGTTAATGAATGGGCATCTTGAATTGTCTGGTCGATTACCGCACATACCTTATCCATGGACTCTAACATATCGGAGCCGGACGCTGATTCTATCAATGATTGTAATCTAAGTTTCACCAGGACCAGGTTTTGGCCGATATTATCATGTACTACCGCTGCCAGCCGTCGTCTTTCACGCTCTTCGGTCAGCAGCAATTTCGAGGCCAGAGACTTAAGCTGTACCTGGTAGTCAAGTAGCTTTTTCTCAGCCCGTTTGCGGTACAATGCCTCAACTAATGCTACGGATAGGGTTTCCACAGCTTGTTGGTCCTCTGGGCTGTATCCTCCTTCCTTGTTGGCTAAACCTATCATTCCGATCGTCTTATCAGCTTGTTTGAGTGGAACCCCCAGAAAACAGGTGATCGGGGGATGACCTTTGGGAACCCCGACTCGATCAGGATGGCAGGCCGGCTCATTGATTATCAAGGATTGTTCGCCCTTGAGTACGCTGCCCCAGATGCCGCGTATTTCCATATCTTTAATCACCCTCACCGCATCCGACCTTGGCATTCTGCAGGCGTCCCAGCCCGGGTTACTTATAGCGGTAGTATCAATGCGGGCTTTTTCATTTACTTCGCCAATGAACCCGAATTTGCTACCGGTCAGCTCTTCAACTACCTTAAGACATGTTTTGGCCACATCCTCACCGGTTTCACATGTCAGGGTTTCTCGAAACACCCTGTTGATTGCATCCAGCACAGCGTTTTTCCTGAGAACTCGCGCCTCTGCCTTCTTGCGGTCAGTGATGTAATGCCACTGGCGTAGAGCGCGCTCGGCAAAATAAGGCATGTCGGTCAGCGTCGCCCCCGACTTGACCACATAGTCCAAAGCCCCTGCCTTCATCGCCTCAACCGCAGCTTGCTCGTCACCGTGACTGGTCATAACCATAACCGGATATAGTGATTTCCCGCTATCGCCCGGCAAAAGTTCAGTCCCTTTTCCATCGGGCAGAAGCAAATCAGCAATCACAAGGTTAGGGATGAATTCTGCCAGGCAGGCACGGGCATCTCGAAGATTGCGTGCCACGGTTAGACTGACCCGTCCTGCACGGGACTTAAAGGCCCGCCGAATCAACTCGGCATGAGCTTGTTCGTCTTCAACCACCAAAATATACGTCTTTTCTTCACTCATCGCTTTCTCTGCGCTACTCAAACATATAGAGACAAAATCTGCCCCCCTGTCTCACGATCACGAATGACGATTCCAGCCCAGCCAGTAATAGCATAGGTCACCCATCATTTTGGTAAACTTCGCAAAGTTCACCGGCTTGACCAAATAGCTGTTCGCATGGTACTCGTAAGCTTTGGCGAGATCCTTTTCCGCCTCGGACGTGGTTAGGATAACGACCGGAATTTCACACAGCTTCTTTGAAGTTTTGATTTCCTTCAGGACTTGCAGGCCGTCAATCTTGGCTAAGCGCAGGTCCAACAGAACCAGGTGCGGCAGTGGACTGTCCACTGCGTCAGCATATTCGCCTCGTCGAAACAGATAATCCAGTGCCGCCTCACCATTGCGAACGTGATAGATTTTGTTAGCTACCTGATGATTTTCGAAGCTGCGCATGACCAGTTCGGCATGGTCCGTATTGTCTTCAACCAACAGAATAATCAAAGGCTTCTCTTTCTCGCTTCTCCTTCTCATTTTTTTCTGATCCCCCTTTCGTACATATTGTAAAACAAAAAGTAGAGCCTTTCCCCTGGCCCTCTGATTCGACCCATATACGTCCGCCGTGCACCTCAACAATCCGCTTGACAAGAGCCAGACCAACTCCAGTACCCTCAGAATCCTGGTTGAGCCTATTGAAGAGACCGAAGATCTTGTCGTGATAGCACGGTTCAATTCCTATACCATTATCCCGGACGTAACAGACCGTCTCGTCGCCGTTCTGCCTGGCGCCGATTTCGATGTGTGGCTTGGGCTGCTCGCCCATGAACTTGACAGCGTTGTCTATCAGGTTTTGCAGCACCTCCAGCAGTCTGGGATGGTCGCCGAAGATAAGGGGCAGGTCGGGAAGGATTTCAATTTGGACGCCCCGCTCGGTGATTCTGCCGGCGACCAAATCCACTGCTTCGCGTGCCAACTCTCGCAGCAACACCTCTTCTGGTGGGTTAACCAGCCGTCCAATTCGGGACAGCTCCAGAAGTTCATCCAGCCGACACTGCATTTTCCCAGCCGCACCTTCAATCCGTTTTATATCGCCCTTCACCCGCTCGACATCTCCACCAGCCACGTCCTGTTCCAGCAGACCAAGGAACCCTCCGATAGTAATCAGCGGACTTTTGAGGTCGTGAGAGACGGTATAAGTGAATCGCTCCAACTCAGCGTTTTTGACTTCTAATTCTGTAATCAGCGCTTCCCGTTCGGTCTCTGCCCGTTTGTGTTCAGCTATTTCTGATTGCAATTGCCGGTTCAGCGATTCCAATCGCTCTGCTGATTTCGCCTGTACCTCCAGCAGGACTTTTTTCTTATAAACTATGTAGAACCCTGCCCCCGCCCCGATAAAGAGCAGTATCAGCAGTTGCACCGCGGCGAAAATATTTCTGGCATGGGCGTTGATTGGGTCTGCAATTTCGTCGTAATCCATCACCAAAGCCACCGACCACAGTCTGTTTCCAATTTTAATTGGGGCAAAAGCGGCCAGCTTCCCGACAGGTCGCAGTTCTTCATCCTGCCGCCATACCGACTGGTAGTTGCCAACACCCTCTTGGCCGCCGGCCATTTTGTAAACAATATTTTCAAGCTCAGACCAGCCATAATCAGGAAAGGCCTTTTTCCTCACCGCCATCGCGTCTTTGCCGACATACTCCGGTTTTGGGTGAACTACCACTATCCCATCATCATCTATAATCCAGGCGTAACCCTTTTGACCTACCTTGATGTGGCTTAGCAAATTCTGGATTGTATCTAAGAATATTACGACCCGTACTATGCCTATAAACTGCTGGCTGCTAAACACCGGTTGGCACACAGATACAGATTTACGCCCTGCATACGACTTAAAAACGCTGCTTATATAAGGCCTGTGATTTTTGATGACATACTTAACACCCGGTTTGTTTGAAAAATCAGCACCAACGCTATCTTCCCTAAACGGCATTCTGTGCTGGATAATCCCGTATGCATCCAGCCGGTACAGCCCGCTGACTTGCACGCTTCGACGGCTAAGACGATCAAAAACGACTTTCTCAGAACAGCATCTGCCTTTGTCTGATGAGTTTTCGGTTGACTTATTATCGACAATAGCCTGCTGAACTACCGGATTTTCGGCCAGCATCTGCAGTTCTGCTCGGATGTCGTCGATAGTATCTTTAATGCTTTGGGCTTGTGCTTTGGCGATGGTCAGCAGGTGCTGCTGGGTTTGATTAACGACCACCACCTCAAAGCGCTTAGTGTTGTTACGTGCAAAGAAATATATGGCAGCGATAATTGTTGCAAACGCTACCACGAACGCTATTTTTTTAAGCGTATCTTTGGTATGCAGCCTTATCGGCAGGGAATATCGGTTCTGGCCATCCCCACGAGTCATCCTTGATCCACCCCTTTCCCTTGTCATCGGCCAAGCTCTCGTTATAACTGTGCCGGTTGTTCGAGCAGCAGAGCGATTATCCGAAACCGAATAATATCAAACTAAACTTAAAAGGCAACAAGTTTTTTGCTTTTTTAGACACAGTTTCTTCATGCTGACTTCTATCTACTCCAGCGTCGCCAGCATGGTACGGGATTTAGGGGGCTGTTTTTTAAAAGTCAACACGCTATTTATGCAACTTGGCGTCAAATCAATTCGGCTGCCGCATCAGGAATCCAGCCGTCACTATCATCAAAAAGTTTTATATGCCGCCATCCTGGCCGGCTTTCAAGCAAATAAAATTCTGTCCCCTCGTGCAATGGATATTTAAAGCTGAGCGGATAATTCTGCCCATCCCCCTGACGAGCAACAATCTCTTTAACTGTGATAACGCCGCAAACTCTACCAGCTTGTGTTCTGGATTCTACGACCAGTGATAGTAAAAAGCAAACTGTCAATATAGCACATATTATTGCAGGTGCCACCCAGACGGCGCTTCGACCAAACCATATTATACCTGTAATACATATACACACAATGCCGAAGAAGATGCAGGTAAACAAAAATCTGGTCTTAATAGAAAAATCGTAATGCCAAAAAAACAGAGTCTGTAAAACACGTTTTTCTGTCTTTGTCCCGACCTTATCTATTCTCTTGCTTCGTGCGAAGGTCAGGTTCTTTTGAATGTTCGCATCTGAACCGTCAAGTTTTTCGGCCCTGCGATAATTCAGTACAGCTTTTCCGACATTGCCTTTTAGAAAATAAGCGTTGCCGAGATTATAATATAACTTGGCATTTTTGACCTGGCCTTCATTTATGATTTTCTCAAAAGCAAGTATTGCTTTTTCATAGAGTCTTTCAGCCTGTTCCGTGTCCCCGGCTGAATTGGCCTGGCGAAAACTTTGGTTGGCCTGGCTGAAAAGTGAGTAGGCCTGGCCTTTAGACATCTTGGCAGCCGCAGGCCTCGTCAGACCAAACAGAAATAAAGCAATTAATACTATGATCAGTCTTTTTGTGAGCATTTCTTCGATTTCTTTTCGATATTACGGATAAGTTCGATTATTCCATCGATTTTCCCAGAATCAATGTTTACCTCTATTGACGCATAACGTGATGATTCACAGTGTTCTATTGTCTGGCGAAATTTGTCGGCTACTTTAGCATCTTCTATGGCACTGGTAATTATGTCACAGCAGTCATCGCCGGTAAGTGAACCCGCCATTTTGTCGAAGCGGTCGCCGATGTACTGTTTCATAACTGAGACGACCGACTCGTTTCGCTGCGAGGAATCCATTGAAGCGATTTTCCTTAATTGAGCTACCGCCTTGCTACATGCCTGACGACGTCGTTTTGCAGCTACTTTTTCAGGACTGGTATTGGTTAAGAACTTAGTAACCAAACTCAAAATTAATATGCCTAAAGGTATCGCCCAAACTGGAGCATAATAAGGGCTGATTAAGGCACCGGATGGTGAAAAACTCATATTCTCTAAAACGTCTGGACTTTCGTAATTAGCTGAAAGACCTTTTTTTATTGCCTCGACTTCTTTGTTAATCGGCGCAAAATCCTTTCCTTCTATATCTGCAGCAGTAAGTCTTTTGGATGGTTTAAGATCGAGCTTTATTGGCTCGGTCTTTGCTACAGAATAGCTGCCGGTGTCAGGGTCGAAATACGCTAATGGAATCGAAGGTATCACATTTGCCTGATTGTTGTCAGGTCTGATTGTTTGTGTGAAGATTTTGAAGCCGTCAGCAATTGCAGGGGATGCTTTTTGAGACGGCAGCTTAAAGTTAGCTGCTAATTCAGGCACTCGTTCAAGTTTAGGCCACTGGACAGGTTTTAAGTATTTACTGCCGCCAACTTTAATAGTAAGGGTAATGGGGTCTCCCATATATACATCTGTTGTAGGTTTTGCGGAAGCTGAAATTGTGTATCGCCCAACCAGACCGTAAAATTCATTGGGCTTGCCTTGTTCGGGTAGAGGCAATACGGTAAGGGCCAGCGGTTTTGAACTTACCATAAATCTTTTATACTGTTTTTGAGGGCCGAAAAAATCATTAAAAAAACGATCCCGCGACCGCGATCGCCCAACTGCAACATCTATAGAAACCGTTGCCGGTTCGAACCTTATTTGGCCCGAACGTTTCGGTATCAAAATCTTGCTAAAAGTGAGCAAAACAGACTCTTTACCGTTATGAACCACCCGATATTGACTGACAAAAACAGTAATTCCGCTGGTTAAGCGGTATAATTTGGCTTGACCATCTGAAATATCAGGGTCTTCAATATAAAATAGATTTTCGTCGAAAGCAGGAATGTTAAACTGAAAGTCTCCCACATCAGCAGAGACAAAAAACTTGATTGTCATTAAAACAGGCTGCCCAACATAGCATTGTTGTTCTGACAAGGTAACTTCCAGGTCCAGTTGGTCGGTGGTGCCGGGCTTTAGAATATTTACAGAAACGGGGTTGGTATGATAAGTCTTTGAAGCCACGGTGACTTTAACAGGGCCAAGTTCTATACGGCCGGGCTGAGTGGAGACAAGCGAATAACTCATTACATATCGCTTGACAACATTTTTGGTTGTTTTTCCATTTATAATACTTATCGAGGTTTGTGAGACATCACGGCTGCCCGCACTTCGAGGATTGTACTTTGCCAGCGGTGTCAAATCGACCTGACCTGCCCTGTTTTCGCCGTCAATGATTATATAGTAAGTAAAACTCTCCCCAACGTAAATATCCTGTGAAGAATCAACCTGAGCAACAACCTGTATCTGGCCAAATGCGACCGCTGATGCCGATAACACCAAAGTAAAAACAATAAAAATATGTTTTACGTCTGCCATTTCGGTTAACTACCAGTCCTTTTCTACTTTCCGGTAACGAGCTTTTTGCAAAATTTGTCTTTGTTTTTTATCACGCTGTTCTTTGTCAAGTATTTCCTGGGCAGTTGTATCGGCGGCAGCGGCCTGTTGTTTTTGCTCTTGCTGCTGTTGTTGTTCCGGCTCCTGTGGCTGGTTCGGCTCCTCTTTAGAACCTTGTTGTTGTTGGCTCTGTGATTGGTTTGGATCCTGGCCTTGCTGCTGATTTTGGTTCTGTTGTTGCTGTTGCTGTTGCTGTTGTTGAGACTGATTAGGGTCCTGGGGCTGATTCGGATCCTGTTGCTGCTGTTGATTTTTGAGCTGGTCAAGAATGTCTTTTATAGTAAGCCGGGCAACCTCAATATTTTTTGCGGCCTTTTGGTTTTCCGGGTCGATATCCAGCACACCCCGCCAATGGCCTATAGCGGTTTCCATATCCTCAATCGCCTTTTGCAGATTCGAATCTCTTTGTTTGGAGCCTTGTTGAAAAGAGCAGTTGCCAAGATTATACTTAGCTTTGGTAACCAGTTTCATATCTTTGCTTTCAGCAGCAACCTCTCTGTATAAATTCATCGCCTGCCCAATATCATCAAGCCGGTAGAAGCTATTGGCCTTATTGAATTTTGGCTCTAAGGCCTCAGGCCTGTCGATAAGGGCCTGGTCATATTGTTTAATAGCTTCGTTGAATTTTTCCTGTTTATACAGCTGATTGCCTTGGCGAACAGACACTTGAGCCGAACCGGCAAAAGCGGTTTGAAGCACAAACAAAGCCGGCAATATCTGTAAAAGTATTTTATATTTTCCTGCGTTCACTTATAAAAGCCTCACAAATAATCAATGCCAGTCCTAAAGCCACAAAAATCTGAAATTTTTCATCATATTTGAGCATCGTTGTCGATTCAAGCTCACGTTTCTGTGCCGAAGCAATCAAGCTTTCATAAATTTGGCCAAGATCCAATGTTGTGCCCGGTTTAACCGAAAGATATTTTCCACCATCAGTTGCATAAACAACCTCTCGCAGCATATCGCCGTCAACCTTCGACCAAACCTCCTGGCCCTTATACTTTAGGAATGTTCTTTCGCCATTCGGCCCTGTAATTGGAATCCGTGCGCCTTGCTCTTCATCGCCAAGACCGATTGCTATTATCCTTATACCGTCGGCATTGGCTTTTTCAGCGGCCTGAACGGGGAAGCTGTCATGGTCTTCACCATCGGTAATCAGGATTATATCCTTATACTCACGGCTCTGCTTATCAAAAACTTCTTCAGTCGCTTTGCGAATTGCATCGCCTATCATTGTTCCGCCCCTGCTGGAGCTTTCGGTGGAAATATCGGCTAAAGCCATCCTCACGAAAGCATAATCCTGTGTTAATGGGCATTTTACCGTACTGTTTCCGGCAAATGTTACAATGGCTATCCGATCACCTTTCAGCGTTTCCAACAGGTCGCGTATTGCTATCTTGGAACGTTCGAGTCTGTTTGGCTTAATATCCTCGGCCAGCATAGAGCGGGAAGTATCCAGTAATATACAAACATCACGACCCTGCCTTTTTATTCTTTGGACCTGTGGGTTCCATTTGGGCTCGGTCAATGCTATTACAATGCTAATGAAACCGGCAACCAACAAAAAGGCCTTGAATATTTGCTTTTTCACGCTCACAGAGGTGTTGATCTTCTTGAGCATTTCATTGCTGGCCAGTATTTTAAGGGCCTTAGTCTTTTGCCAAAAGCACCAGAAATACACGGGCAGTAAAACTACCGGCACAACAAACAACAACCACAACGCTTTATCATTTCCCATGTTCATAAGAATTCTTATTCTCTTTTGTTCTACGGAATCTTACGAAATACTGTACAGCTTACCAACATCTCCAAAACCAGCACCAACAAGGCCGCTAACGTCCAGGGGCTGAAAAGCTCTGCATATTGAGTGTACTGAATCGATTTGACTTCGGTTTTTTCCAGTTCGTCGATCCTTTCAACGATTTTTTCAAGTGTTTTTGCACTGTCGGCCCGGCCGTAAAAGCCGCCTGTTTCTTCAGCAATTGCTTTAAGTAATCTTTCATCGAGATTCTGCCCTATTGGCATCTTGTAAGTTCCCAGTGGCGTTTGGATAGTCGTATATGCCTGGGAAGAACCTATACCGATTGCGTATATTTTTATGCCCCAATTCTTTGCCAGTTTAGCCGCCTGTAATGGATTATGTTCGCCGGCATTATTAACACCATCGGTAAGCAGGATTATCACCTTACTCTTAATCTTGAAACCGGCTTGCTGTTCCCCTAAGGTTTCCTCTCCTGCCTGGAGCAATTGAGCTTTTCTTTGTCGCAGCTCTTCTTCAGCTCTTTTCAGCCGGGCTGCCGCCAACGCAATCGCATCGCCTATCGCCGTACCATCTTCACTGCGAAGCCTGACAATCTCTGTTTTCTTAAGGAATTCAAGTAGAACGTTATGACTCAGCACCAAAGGACAAATCGTATCAGCATATCGGGCGAAGGTGACTAATCCTATAAGGTCGTTGCTTCTGCCGGCCAGTTTTTTCTTATTGCCATTAATAAAATCTGAAAGAACCTTTTTAACTACTTCCAGGCGATTTAGTTTTTGACCATAATAATCCATTTCCGTCTGCATACTGCCGGAGCGGTCGGCAACAACCTCGATTGCCACACCTTCGGTGGTAATTTCTGACAGTACCGTCCCTTTTCTCGGCCTGGCAAGGGCAATTATCAATAGAGCAACACAAACTAATCTGGCAATTAACAATAACGGCCTGAATCTGATACGCCATGAGATTCGGCAATTTTTCATATCCACCAGACTGGGGAATTTTACCGCAGCCGTACGTTTTTTGCGCAAAAGTAAAAACGCCAGAACAGGCAGTATCAAAAACAGCGATAAGGCCCATGGTGAATACAACTGCATTTATGCGCCCCCTGCTTCAACAGCTTGTTCAACATTAGTCTCTGTCACATCAATCGTTTTTTCTTCAGATTTTGTTTTCTCAATAAAGTTTTTAACCAAATCAAAGGTTTTCTGGATTTGCTCTGTGGCAGGATTGTGTTTGGCAAATTTTACCAGGTCGCAGTGTTTTAGAAACTCTTCCAAATCCTGCTTATCATCTGCATCAAGAAGCTCTGTAGTTGCAAGCACGATTAAGAACTCCTCTGTAGTTTTTTCCGGAGCTCTGAGATTAAAGCGATACTCAATATAATGCCTGAGAATATTGCTTATTTGCTCGTAGAATTCCTTGATTTTACCTTTCTTTACCAGGTCATCTTTAACCAGAGCCTGCAGATGTTCGTACGCAATTTCATGGGCCGGCCTGAAAATCCTGATAAGTTCAGACCGTCTTTTTTGCCTCAGATACAACCAGCCCGCTATGCCAGCCGTAACAATGCCGGCTGCACCTAATGTCCAAAGCCACCAGAAAGAATTTTTCTCAGGCATCCGGACAACGCCTTCAATGTCAGCTATTACCAACTCTGCTCGCTGCTCACCAAGCAGAGAAGTTACTTCGATATCTATTGGCTCGGTGGTAAGTTCGTATTTACTTTCTTCGGGACTGTTAACATCATAGAACTCAAATGTAAAAGCCGGTATCGAAAATGTACCTGAAAGAAAAGGCTCAAGGCGATATTGGTATCTGCGGACCACATTGTTGTTCTCATCGAGCTTATCACCTAAATTGTCCCAGTCAACTATGCCGAAATTTTCAAGTTCTTTTCCGACCTTTGGCATCTGCACTTCGAAGCCGGCCTCAATCGCTGCCTCAAGCTCCAGCAGAACAGTTTCGGCAATAGTCATTTTGGTTTTGTCAGCACGTACGTGAACAGTTAAAGGCCCTCGCTGGTAATCTTTGTCAATCTCGAATTCTGTTTTTTTGCTCCTGGTGTCGGCACTTTTTTCACAACCATTGCAAACCAATAGCAGTGCACAAATTATAAGTGCATAAAACACTACCCTCGTACTTTCGTATTTTTGTATTTTACCTGTCATTTTCGCTTTGGTCTGCAGGTCTCAATACAGACGTATGAATAATAACATTGTATTCATCCATCAACTGTTTTATGAAGCTTTGTCGGACATCCTTTTCTTTACGGCTCACAAGCTCGGCCATTACCCGGTCTCTCACCTCATCAAAGTTTTTTTGTAGCCCGGTGGAGTTTGGGTCTTTTTCATTTGCAGGTTCTATATATTTATCCTTGTTTGCCTGGTAATATGTTTGGAGGTCGGTTTCTGTGATATTGATTTTGCCGGCCAGTTCAGCGTTCATCAACTGCCGGCTCAAGACACTGCGGGTCAATTCTTCAAGAAGCTTTTTAGTCTCAGGTTTTTCCATTAAATTTTCTTTCAGCCCCTGGCGATATAGAACTTCCTGAGTAAGCCATGACTGAAAAAACTGTTGCCTGGCTGAATGGTTTTTATATTGTTCGAGTATCTTCTTTTTTTGCTCGTGTAATTGGTCAGTTGTCATAAATGCCGCCATTGGAGCAAGCTGATTGTCGATTGCTGCTTCAATTAGTGCGTCGAGGTCGGCTTCGGTTATCTTTTCGGCACCAATTTCGGCAACTATTTTACCTCCTGTCTGGTCGGATGGTTTGAAACTTGTACGCTCCATCAGTTCATATCGCAGAGCTGAGAACTTGCCGAGTTTTTCAAAGCAGTTCTTGATATGAGTATTAATTTGGGTCTCTAATTCAGCAAGTTTCGCTGTAATTTCACTGCGATAGTAATATTCAATCGCCTCAGCATAAGAACCTGCCTTTTCAAGCAAAATGCCTATCTGAAATAGTGTCTTGGCATGTTCTTCATCCGGCAATTTGTTGCCGGATAAATAATCCTGCCAAACCTTAGCTGCCCTGACATATAAATTGCGCCCGGCAAGCTTGGCAGCCAACTGCCTGGTTTGTTCAGCCGAAAGAGATGAGACAGCATTTACCGAACAAGGGCCTTGGCTCGAAGTCTTTATGAAAAAATTGGCAACAGCCAGACCTGTTAGAATCAGAAGCAGTATGATAACAATCCTGGATGTGAAAGGGCTTTTCCGCTTTTTCTCAGGCAATGAAAAATCTAATTTTTCTTCCATAACTTATCCACCTCACATATTGTATTACATCTGATTAGAAGCTGCTTAGGGCCTCTTAATAACGTCTGTGTCTCACATGAAAGAATCTGATTAAATCCTGTATATACGGCTTATCAGTGCTTATACTGATACAATCAACATTAATTGTTCGCAGCATATTTTTCAACTCATCGAATCGCCGGGCAGTCGTATTACTGTACCGATTTCTAAATTGCCTGCTGGATGTATCGATAAGAATGATTTCACCGGTTTCAGCATCGGCAAACTCAATCAATCCTATACCAGGCAAAGTAATTTCAGCTTTGTCACGAACCGGAACGGCAATAACATCATGACGCTTATTAAGCAGGCTTAACGGTTTCTTAAAACCGGTTTCTATAAAATCGGACACAAGAAATACAGTCGCTTTTTTTCGTACCACTTTACCCAGATAATCCAAAGCCTGGGTGATATTGGTCTTTCTTTTCGGCATTTTGAAGTACAGCAGTTCCCGTATCAGCCGCAACATATGGCTGATTCCCTTTTTAGGCGGGATGTACAGTTCTATCTGGTCGGTAAAAATCAGCAGCCCGACTTTGTCATTATTCTTCGCCGCTGCAAAAGCCAACACGGCACAAAATTCGGCTGCCAACTCGTTTTTGGCCTTATTTACCGTACCGAAATCACCGGAGGCGCTTAAATCAACAGCAAACATCACTGTCATCTCGCGCTCTTCAACAAAACGTTTTATATACGGCTTGCCGGTACGAGCGGTAACATTCCAATCGATTGTTCGGATATCGTCGCCGGGTGTGTATTCGCGAACTTCGTCGAATTGCATACCACGGCCCTTGAAAACGCTCTCATACTGGCCGGCAAAGCTGGCATCTACCGTTCGAGACGTATAGATTTGAATCTGCCTGATTTTCTTTATTAATTCCTGAGGTATCATTGTATTTTTGAAAACAAATTCAAACTGTCTTACCTACGGGACTTCGATACTGTCAAAAATCGTCTTTATGATATCTTCGCTGGTTTTATCTTCAGCTTCAGCTTCATAGCTGACAATCAGCCTATGCCGCAAAACGTCGGCGCCGATACTTTTAACATCCTGCGGAGTAACATAACCTCTCTGCTGGACAAATGCGTGTGCTTTCGCTGCAATCGCAAGGTAAATCGTTGCACGTGGTGACGCCCCATAACTTATGAAATTCCCCATTTTTATGCCGTATTTATCTGGCTCTCTGGTAGCACAAACTATATCAACGATATAGTCTTTAATTTTTTCGTCGATGTATATTTCATCTACTACAGAACGGACCTCAAAAATCTGTTCAGGACTGATAACTGCTTTAATATCAAAATCAGTGTTTGTTGCCGCCATTCTGTCAAGAATTTTGCGTTCTTCTTTCTTGCTGGGATAGTCAATCTTAAGTTTCAGCATAAACCTGTCAAGCTGTGCTTCCGGCAGCGGGTAAGTTCCCTCCTGTTCAATTGGATTCTGTGTTGCAAGTACGAGGAAAGGCTTTGGAACATCAAAGGTTTCTTCGCCAATGGTCACCTGTCTTTCCTGCATAGCTTCCAACAGAGCGCTTTGGACCTTGGCCGGTGCCCTGTTTATTTCATCGGCTAATATGATATTGGCAAAAATCGGTCCTTTGCGGGTTTGAAACTGCCCGTCCGATTGGCGATATATCTGCGTACCAATCAAATCGGCCGGCAGTAAGTCAGGCGTAAACTGTATCCGCCGAAAATCGGCATTAATCGCTCGTGACATAATTGTCACAGCCATCGTCTTTGCCAGGCCCGGCACCCCTTCCAGCAATATATGTCCGTTAGCCAGAAGCCCGATAAGCATACGTTCAAGCATATATCGCTGCCCCACAATTACCTTGTCCATCTCTCCGAACAACGCCCGCACAAACTCGCTTTTTTCCTGAACTAAATTTCCGATTTGTTTCACGTCTGTAGCCATAAAGAATTTCTCCTTCAAATCTTATCTATTACAAAGTAAATTCTTCGTTTTTCAGCCCAATCAAAGATACAGGCCATTAAAAAACAATTGAATCTTTTTACGTTTCAAGCCTGCAGATGGTTCATATTATGTGAAAAAAACAGCAAAAATCAAGATTTAGATTATCTGTGGCATCTTTTAAAAAAAAGCTCGCCCGCTCTGCAGATGGCGAATATCACGAAAGACAATATAAAACATCCTACTATGAGCGAGCGCAGCAAGTCGATCTTTTACCAGAGATGTCTTTTGGCCAAGGTGTGTCCGGAACCAGGTATCTTGAACGCTCCGCCTTCCTCAAGACAAGGAGAATAGTTGCGGAATACTCTCATAACAACTGGTACACAAAGAGGGGGCAGGCCAACAGCTTGAAGATTTTTTGACCTTATTATTTGTAATCCTCAGTTCTATGCCTAACAATCTGGCCCTTTATCATATAAATAACGTCCTCAGCTATATTGGTAGCGTGGTCTGCTATTCGCTCCAGATGACGGGAGACTGAGAGTAGATGTATCAGCGATTCCATCTGCTTGGGATTGTTGCTAATTGCTTTCTGTACTTTTAAGTACATCTGGCGATTTATTCCGTCGATTATATCGTCACTGGCGCAAACTTCACCTGCAATATCCACACTGATGTTAACCAGGGCATCCAGACTCTTTTTTAACATACACCGGGCTTTTTGAGCCATATCGATAAAATCAAGTGTAATATCAACTCTTGGCTGGTGAGCAAGAAAAATCGAACGCTCTGCAATATTTACCGCCAGGTCCCCGATGCGCTCAAGGTCATTGTTGATTTTCAGTACTGCCACAATAAATCTTAAATCGGTAGCCACCGGCTGATACAAAGCAAGCGTTTTCAGGCAGTCTTCTTCCACCTCAACTTCCATACGGTCTATCTCGATATCGTTCTCTATTACTTTTTGAGCCAGGGTAGTGTCCCTTTCTTCTATGGATAGTGTGGCCTTCTGTACAACCGTTTCAACTCTGGCGCTTAAAGCCAGCAGTTTCTTTTTGAGATTTTCGATTTCCCTTTGCAAATGCTTAGCCATTATATCAACCAAACCTTCCTGTTATATAATCTTCTGTTTGTTTTTTGAGGGGGTTTTCAAATATTTGTGATGTTTTTCCGAACTCAACGATATGGCCCTGGTAGAAAAAGGCGGTGTAATCCGATACCCTGGCGGCCTGCTGCATATTGTGGGTGACAAGAACAATGGTAAACCTCGTTTTCAAACTTTCAATAAGCTCTTCAATCTTGGCGGTTGCAATCGGGTCGATAGCCGAACAAGGTTCATCCATAAGCAGGAGTACCGGTTCGATTGCAATGGCCCTGGCAATGCAGAGCCGTTGCTGCTGGCCGCCTGAGAGTTGTGTTCCCGGCTGGTGAAGTTGATTTTTCACTTCATCCCATAAGGCAGCTCGTTTCAAGGCATCTTCGACCCGGCCTTCAAGCTCACTGCGGGACATTTTATTATGAAGCTTCAGTCCGTATGCTACATTATCAAAGACGGTCATCGGAAAAGGACTCGGCTTTTGGAATATCATCCCCACTTTGCGGCGCAGCCGAATCAGGTTAATCTTCTCCTCGAGTATGTTTTGTCCGTCGAGCAGGATTTGACCTTCCGTTCTCTGGTCGCGGTACAACGCATAAATGCGATTATAAGTTCTTATATGTGTCGATTTGCCACAGCCGGACGGACCTATAATTGCCGTAACCTGCCGCTCATAAATGTCAATGTTATTATCAAACAGCGCCTGGTCCCGGCCGTAATAAAAGTTTAGATTGCGTACAAAAACCTTTACCGGAAGTTCTGAATCGGCTGAGCGGCTTTCGTGCTTACGTGGACATTGCTTTTTAGTTTCCAATACAGAGTCCCTGTTTTTATTCATAACAATCATTTCCTGTTATCTTTCAATGAGAGATCGGAAGAGCACACGTCTGAACTCCAGCCACATTCCTTTAACTCGTATGCCGTCTTCTGCTTGAAAAAAAAAATCAAAAGAAAAATATCAAACAAATTTCAAAGAAAAATACAGAGATCGGA
>CAJVYN010000009.1 GCA_913009355.1 uncultured bacterium
GAGCTTCACGGGGATCTTGACCTCCTTGCCGCCGATCCTGCGCACCACGACCGCCCGGTTGCCGGCCGCATATTGGGTCAGGCCGCCGACCGCGATCATGACATCGAGCAGCGTCATCCAGGTCTGCATCGGTCAGGATTATACCATCATCATAAAACGCACCGTTATTGTTATTGTTGAACAGACTGTAACTAAGTGTTACATCGCTGTCTGCATCGTTTGCATCTTTTTCATATATCGCCACTTCGACATTGCTATTGAATATAGAGTTAATAACCGTTGGGTTGGAATTATTATTACAGTAAAGTGCACTGCCGTTGCCGCTGAGACTGACAACTGTATTCTCGCTGAACGTGCCGTTGCTGATTGTCGGCGATGCCCCCTCGCATGATATTGCGCCTCCGTTGGCGGCGGCCGAGTTGCCGGTTATAAGGCAGTTCTTAACCACCTGCGTGGCCGCTGTATTCTGGAAATAGATTGCTCCGCCGTGTCCGACAGCGCCGTCGGCGGAATTATCCTTAATAGTGCAGTCGATAATCATTGTATCTGTGCTGAGAATATTCAGCCCGCCGCCATTGTCATCTGTGGATTTATTTCCACTAATAACGCTACCGGTAATGGAAACATCTCCATACGTCAGGTCCAACCCGCCGCCGCGCTGTGCGGTGTTGTTAATAAAATAGCTGTCGGTGAAAGTAGCTGTGAAGGTCTCGGACGAAAAACCGCCGCCCCACGTAGCCTGATTGCCGGTGAAGTTACAGTTATCGACATCTACTGTTATCAGCGAGCCACTATAAGCATCGATAGCACCGCCGTAATCACCAGCTGTATTGTTACTGAACAGGCAATTCGTCAGGGTGGCATTAGTTCTGAGCTTCAAAGCGCCGCCATCATTGTAAGCCGAGTTATTCGTGAAGGTACTGTTTTGGATGTTTACAATGCCGCCTGAGCCGATATAGATTGCGCCGCCACGTGCGGTATCAGAGTTGTCCTGGAACGAAGAGTTGTCAACATCCAAATCACAGCCGGTCCCGCCATAGACAGCCCCACCTAAGTTGCCTGTGAACTCACAGGTATCGAGTGTAATAGTGTTATCGGCCTCAGAATACAAGACGCCACCTACGGTGTACACGATAAACCCTATGTTATTAGGGTCAATGTCATAGTAAGCCCTGTTACCGGTGAACGTACAGTTGGTGAAAACTGAGTTTGAGTTGCTACCATACCAGGCTGCACCGCCGGCAATATCGATGGAGCCCGAAGGATCGGACCAGCCCGGCTCGCCGTCGAGCGGTGATGGCGGGTCGGCATATACATTACCTTGTCCCCTGGCACCGGCGACTCCGCCGAGCCCCTCCGTAGCGATGTTGTTGCTGAAAGTGCAATTCGTGATGACTGGACTGCTTCCGTTTTCAGCGTATATCCCGCCGCCAAAACCGTCACCTTTGCCCTCACCGCCGTCGCCGCCTCCACTTTCGCGTCCATCCCATCCGGCTGCTTCACTGCCCGTGGCTTCGCCACCCTGGCCGCCGTCACCGCCCACGCCGCCTCTGGCGATATTATCTGTTATGATACAATAACTGATGATTGGGCTGCTCCCGTCTATACAAGCGATAGCGCCGCCGTAACCATTCCCTTCGCCCTTGCCGCCGTAACCGCCCCACTGGCCGTCATCATAGGGGCTTTTATTGGGGTCTGTCCCTTGCCATGGTCCCTTGAGACCTTCGTCGCCGTCGCCGCCCTGACCGCCGGTAACGGTACTGTTGGTTATCACACAGTATTTTATGGTCGGTGAAGCGCCCTCACAGAGGATTGCACCACCGTAACCGTCATCGCCAGGGGCATTGGCATCTGCACCAGAGTTGGCACGTACGAAATTGGGGTCATCGGGGTCGATGGATACATCATCATCGACATCACCATCTTCACCCCTGGGACCTCTGGCATAACCATTTTTGATGGTGAATCCCAGGACTTTACTATCGGGGCCTTCGCCACTTTGGAAGTAAAAAGCACGATGTGGATTGTATTTATTACCCTGGCAGTCAATAATCGTGGCAGCAATAATATCCCAATCGGGATTCTCAGGGACGATTGTGCTTCTTACAGTTATGGCCTTTCCGCCAAAGTCCAGGTCAACATTGCCACTACCGCTATATGTGCCTGGAGCCACGACGACTATATCGCCATCGCCAGCAGCATCAATGGCAGACTGGATAGTAGGATATGTTCTTGTTGGAACGCTAAGCGTCCCTGCTGTTGCAAAACCCGCTGCGATTAACAAAATTAATGAGCTAATCAGAACTTGTGGTAAGCTAATTCGGACCTGGCGTTTCATCATTCCGCCTCCAAAAACTAAGGTTTTATTATTCTTTTGACCGTCGATTGACCGTCGATTTATAAGATGCCCCAACGGGCTTGAACGTTTAATTGATTCTCGTTCAGATCTTATTATATAACATTAACACCCTTTTGGCAAACAAATTACAAATTAGACATTTAGTTATTAAGACTGCGAAAAATACCCTTCACCACCTGAAAAAGCTGCTTTGATAAAGACTTTTGTGAAAAATGCGGAAAAGCCCCACACAAAACCCCATAACTTCCATAAACCCCTGCTTTTGCAGTGGTGGACACACTAATAGTCATACCAGCACAACCAATGTTAGGGAAATTGATTATTAGAAATCGCTTTCCATTCCTGCAATTTCCTCAGCGTCGCGTTCCTCCTGCAGAATGATGGTTGGCTTAACCAGTATCAGCAATATTTTACTGTCCTTGATTTTGCTGCGGTTACTAAACATTCTTCCGATGATAGGTATCTTGCTTAGCACCGGCACACCAGACTCCCTTTCAACTTCTTCGGTTATTTTCTGGCCGCCTAACAGTAATGTCCCGCCATCGGGCACGCTCACACGCGTTTGGACCCTCGATATTTCTGTCTGAGGAAGCTTTATTTTGTACGTACTAACAGCGCCCTCTCCCGTAGGTATAGGGGTCTCAACTGTGGTGGTCTCGAAGCCAAGGAACTTCCGCATTTCGGTGACAATATTAAGCAATACATGTTTCTTATCCGGAGTAATAGTTGGAGTAATATTAAGGATCGTGCCTGTTGGTACGGAACCGTAGTTTTGGCTTAAGCTCGACCCATAACCACCGCCCAGGCCGCCGCCGCCGATACCGCCGACACCAGAAGAACCATAAGAAATATTAGGCGGAAGCGCATATCGAATAGTCCTTTGCACTCGCATCGTCGCCGATTCTCCGCTCAAAACACTGACTTTTGGAGCGGTTAGGGACTTTGAATCTTTGTGGGCCTGGGTAGCTCTGATAAGGAAGCTGACCTGGAGGTCATCAAGCATAGCACCGTAACCTCCGGTAAGTTCAACTCCTTTAACCACAGAATCTACAGCCCCTCCCAAGCTCCCGGAAACGCCTGTTGATTCTGGATTGACAGAACCCGAAGATCCTTGCATAAAAGCAATCTCATCCCACTTGCCACCGGGGGCGTACGTGAAGTCTATATCAAGGCCGATATCTTCGAGGAAATTCTCACCTACCAACAGGAACCTGGCCTCAATGGCAACCTGATGTCCGAGCGATTTACGCATTTCCCCGAGCAGTTTTACAATCCTATTATGAGCCTTACGGGTTTGGCGGACAATAAGCTTTTTATTTTCATAAGATATTATAGTACCTTCTCCACCGGCATCAAACCAGCTATCCGGTTCGACTGTATCCTGGATGAGCATGATCAGGTTGTCTTTTCTGGCGGTCGCTTCCTCAGCGAGTTGTGCTCTATCCACCTGGTCTTCTTGTTCATCGAAGTACTCTACGAAGAACTGGCCGCCGCTACCGCCGCCGCTACCGCCACCACCGCCGCCTCGACCACCGCCACCGCCACCACCGCCGCCTCGACCACCGCCACCACCACCTCGACCGCCTTGACCGCCGCCACTTTTTGAATAAAAATCGGCCGGCCTGCCGAGCAAAACGGTAACGTCATAAACACGCGTTTCCAGCTTGATTTGAAGCGAATCTTTTGTTGCTATCTTAATTACTCCATCCTCAACAATATAATTGAGTTCTGCAATACCGCCCGAAACTGATTCCAGCAGAAGTTCCAACGCTGTTTTGAGTGGAACTGCCGATATTGGGTCCATATTTATCGGTGTAGTCCGGCCAATCTCAGCGTTTTCCTCCAAATCCAGCCATCGCACAACTATCGTCAGTGGCGGCTGAACTGCATTTTTTAATTCTTCTATCGCTTCGCTAAGAGGCATCTCTGGCGTCAATCCTGAAAGGTCGACTATTTTTTTTAATTGTTCATACACCGCCGCATTAGCAGGGTCCTCGCCCATCACCTCTTCGGGCTTACGTTTAGCATCAATTTCCCGCCAATTCTTGGGATATACCATTTCTTCAGCATACGGTATTCCGGACATGTCGGTTTTCATCAAAATGCCGACTCTTTCCCCATCTGCCTCCTTCTGTACTTCTAATTGTTTACGAAAGCTAACCGTATCCTCAAGCGTTTGTTTTTGTATCAGGGCTCGGTTATTCAGCGGGTCTATTGCAAGCAGGCTTTCCAATTGACCGAGAGCTTCTTCATAGCGTTGTTGTTCCTGATAAGCCATAGCGTTATCCATCAACTCAGCTATTCTTTTTCCTCTGTCCGCTTCCATTTGCTCTCTAAACAGTTTTTGTGCTTTTATCGCATCTAAGAGTCTCTGTTCTTTTAACCGCTGAGCCTTCTCGTTTTGTTTCTGGATTATTTCCCCGGTCAGTTGTTTTAACTTGCCGCTGTAGTGCTTATAAAGCTTATCTCCGAGGTCCAGTTGGTTTTCGTTCACGACACGTTCAGCCATCTCGACCACTTCTTTGGCCTTATCGAATTCACCCCTGCTTATGTAGTTTTGCGCTTTATCGTTAGCATCGTTTACAACTGTTCTGGTGTAGCTTTGCCGGATGTTTCTTTTACGGTTAGTCATTTCGATAAAACTGGCTTCCGTTGTCATCGGCTCAGGTGATTTTCGCTCAGCGGCTCTTGCAGTCGCAGCCCTTTTTGGCTCTGATTTAATCGAGAGTATTTGTCGTTCTGTTTTCTCAGCAGGTTTAGCCGCAACATCGAGTAATTCGTCTTTAATAGTTGTAATGGCGACTTCCGGTGTCTTTTCAACTGGTTTGGCTTCCAGGATTAAAGCATTATCTATTTTCACCAGGTAATCTTCTGCTGTCATTCCCTCCTGTGCCGCCAGCAAGCCATTTCGGGCGACTTTAACAAAACCTTCACGGGCCTTTTCAAGCTGACCGGCACGGTAAAGTTCTACGCTGCGGTTATAAAGCTCTGTGATTTGTTTCTTCTGCCCACTTAGCTGGCCGTCTATTTTCTCAAGTCTTTCTGTGATTAGCTTTCGTTCTTCTTCGGTCAGGAACTGGCTGTCTTTAACTTTTTCGAGATACGATTTGGCTTTTGTTAGTTCACCCTGCTCAGCTAATTCATTGGCCTTTTCTTTATATTCCAGGATACGTTTTCTTTCGAGTACAGCCGTATGTGTGCTTTCCAGGAGATCGCTCAGTTCCTTGCGTTTAGCAGCCGTTAAATATTTCTGGTAGTCTTGGGCACGAAGGAAGGATTGTTCTGCGGCCTTAAAGAAGCCACGTTGATATTGTTCCGTCCCGACCTGAATCCACTTTTGAGCTACTTGGCGGACTACTTTTTCTTTATCCACTTTGTTTGCCTGGCACCGAGCCACTTCTGGTAGAATTGCTGCCAGCAGGAAGATAGATACCAAAATGACCAACAGGGGCTTTCTACCTCTACTGAAAGATTCAACTAAAATTCTTGTATTATACAAAATCCACCTCCTACCCAAAAAAGACATTTTCCACGGAAAATCTTTTGCAAATTAACGATTATGTACCCACCTCCTCTAAGATAGGCTCTACTTATGATAACTTAGTTTATAAAAAAATGACTTTTTTTGCAAGGGAAAAATTTGATTTATGTATGCTTTCACGATATTCTCCTTGAAGTCCCATAACATTTGGTAAATTAGGTAAAGAACAACGGACGAAGACGCCTTTAATGTACATAGTCAAATTTTTGTCTTTGAAAAAAATAGTTAACTATTGTATCCATAGCTAAATGACGCAAAAACCTTTGATATTAGCTGTTGAAACGTCCGGCAGGATAGGTTCTGTTGCGATAGCGTTTGGTGGGCAACTGCTTGCTGAAGCTACTTTTACCGGCCCGATGAGGCACAGTGCGGAGATTTTCCCTGCTGTTTGTGGTCTGCTGGATCGCTTCAGCCGAAAGAGCGAAGAAATCGGGCATATCTATATTTCTGTCGGCCCGGGCAGCTTTACCGGCCTGCGTATAGCTGTAACTCTGGCAAAGACAATGCACTTGGCCAACGCCGCAAAAATCGTTGCGGTCGATACTCTGGACATAATTGCCGCCAATGCAGTCAATCTTACCACGCAAAACCACGAACCCCAAACTACGAGTCACGAAAAAATCGCTACTATTCTTGATGCCAAGCGCGGCCAATTCTTCATCGCCGTTTACCAACGCAACACGAGCCACAGAGTCTGGCAAAAAGTATTGCCGGATTCTTTAATGACCGCTTCGGATTTTCTCGAGCAGTTTGCGGCTGCCGACCAGCCGATATGGCTGCTCGGCGAGGGCCTGGTATATTATAAGGATAAATTCAAAGCCGACGGCATTTTCTTTCTGGACGAGAAGTACTGGCGTCCACGAGCCGAAAAAGTTCATTTACTCGGCTGGCAAATGGCTTTGGAAGGCCGATTTGCCGATGCTTTGACGTTGCAGCCTACCTACTTGCGTCAGCCTGTTTAGCCGTCATCGCCTCGGCGACGTACTCTGCTATCTGCTAATCGCAAACAGTTAGTTAGCCTGTATGTCTTTCGCCTCGACTTTGTCGGCTTTGAAGTGTATAGGGTGATAAGTTGTGGTATAATTCTATCATGCTTTTATGAAAGGAAGCAGAATTATGGCACAACACAGGGACGCATTAAATATTTTTATTATGTCCCTATAAGCTGCGAGACGTTCAAGTTGGCATCCTGTCTGGAGGCGACCTGCTCGACAAAGGCCTCAAGGCGGGTAATCAGAGTCGGGTCTTCCTGGCCGTCAAAGCTTAAATTCAAAATCGGCATATCACCACACTCGGCACTTATACGCATACTCTGACTGCTGACAACTGTCGAAGGCATACAGCTAAACGGCATTACATTTACCACGCCGCCAATACCATCTTTATAATACTCGATTATTTTGCCGATACTTAGTATCGCTTCGCCTTCGAACGAAGGGTGAAGATAGGAACGAGCCAGTTTGATTACATGCTCTGTCGAGCCTTCAGCCAATCTGCCGAATCTTCTTTCGAGAGGCCCGGCAAGCATCTTTTCAATCCTATGCTGAAAATGGTCCTGAATAACGTTGGTAAAGAAACTGCGAAACTGCCCCCTGCGCCTGGTCCTGCAGCTTCGTGTATAATTGATGTAATAAATCCACTCTGCCAACGATGCTAAATCACAGACGGCTCCGAGTTCTTCAAGCCGAGCGATTATATTCCTGTTGGCAAACGGATGGCTACGGACGTAAATTTCGCCAACTATTCCAATCCTTGGTTTCTTAACTTTAAGGTCCAATTCCACAGATGCAAAGTCATCGGCAATAGAATCGCAAAGCTGGCGAAGCTGGGACAGACTCCTGTGATTCTCAACGGCCTGTACCCATCGGGCAAGAGACTGCTCATAGACCTGCTGAACCCGGTGGGCATCTGCAGCAAAAGGACGCAACCTCAATATCAGTTTATGGAGCAAATCAATACCTGCCACCGCAGCCCACATATCCCTCATAAAACCTCCCCCCGCGGAACCGTTAATGCTTTCAGTGAACTCTTTGTAGAAAGTACCGTCCTGATTGGGCGAAATAACAGGCACATCTGCTGCGCCGGCTTCATTTAGAACCAGCCGGTGCATACAACTATACATTCCAAACCTGCAGGGCCCGGAAGAACCGGGCATAAAGAAAGCTACCCTGTTCGGGTCGGCACCTTCGGCTCGAACTGCCCTGAGCATATCTCCGGTGGTAATGGCACAGGGCAGACACTCCTTGCCGGAAGTAAAGGCTCTGCCCTGCAAAAGAGTTGACTCATCAGCTATCGGCATAACCTCAGCCGACTGGCCGTAGGCCCTAAAGCACGCGGCCACTCCGTAAGCACAATCACCCATATATGGAATATACAGCGTCCGATTGCTGATTGCTGATTGCCTATTGCCGATTTTCAATAGGTCCGGCTGAGACGGAGAAACTGAAGATTGGAAATTTTTCAGGCTCTCAAGAAACGCTTCAAGACGGGTAATCACGCCGGCATCAGCGGAATGCTCATCAAGCTCCAGTTGCAGACAGGGTTTTTTAGCCATTATGTCCTTGAAAAATGTCAGGAGAAATGAATCAGGCCCACAACTGAAATTCGAAAGATATATTGCAAAAAGGCGGGGGTCTCTTTTAATTATTTCAGCAGCCCTTAAAATTTTCTGGCCATACGTCCAGTAAACCTGGCTGTGCAGCAACTCGTCACCAAGATGTGCCTTATCAAGGTCGAGCATATCCATCGGGATAGTCTCAACGCCAAGCTCGGCCAGCTTCCTTGGTAACTGTAAATTCAAGCCCCCGTCGCAGCCGTTATACGGACGGGAAACCAGTACGAACAGCTTTTGGTCTGGTTTGATTTTGCTGAGAATTTCGGAGCCCTTTTCTTTCATAGCTCGTTCAAAACCCGCCTGAGCAGCAAAGGCATCCTTAAGGCCAGAGCGAACCGCAGAAGCCGAAACCCCTAATTTTCTACCGAGCGCAGAGAAAGTCTTTATCAATAGTTTCCGGCCCTCGCCCATACGAATCGGAACGGTAAGGATTTCTGTTTGGCCGAGTTTGTCGGCAAAAGCCGTTATGGCCTGGTAGGCAAACGACTGCACATAAGGACACAACTGATTGTGCTCGTTCTGAGGGAAACCGGCTGTCATCGAAACGATACTCGGCAAAAAGATATAATCAACTTTTTTATCTATCAACTCAGCGACGTGGCCGTATGCAACCTTTACCGGAAAACAGGGTTGTGCGGTGATAGATTCGGTCCCTGCACGTATTATTCGCTTGTTCGTTCGGCCCGAAAGAACTACTTCAAACCCGAGTGCTTTGAAGAATCGGGAAAACAACGGCAGAAGCTGAAAGTTAATCAAAGCCATAGGAATACCTATTTTCGTCGCTCGTCGCTTGTCGCTCGTCGCTCGCTCTGGAGATGCTTTGCTCAGACCGGCAAATTCCAACAACTTCTTTTTGCGATATTCAAATGCGTCTATGTCTTCCGCCTTTTTACTTTTTACTTCTTTCTTCTGCTTTAGATTGTATCTGTCGCATCGCGAGCCATAGTACAAAGGCTCGGCTTTCGGTAACTGTACCTTCTTAATTTCACAGTGGTTTGGGCAGTGCTCGCAGGCAAAAGATTCAACACTATATTCAACAGAGACAAGATTCTCAAAACCTCTGAATTTACTTTCGACGGCCTGAACGCTTTCGGCAGCTTTGTTTTTCATATACTCGGCTGCAATAGCCGCCGCCCCCAATGCACCTGTTACCTCGTGATGGTCCGGGACGCAAATCTGCTTGCCGGTTACCTTCTCAAAGGCCGACCATACCGCCTTGTTAAAAGCCGTGCCGCCCTGAAAACAGATATTGTCCCCGATTTTGCGCCGGCCAACCACGCGATTAAGATAATTGGCAACAATCGAATAGCTCAAGCCGGATACCAAATCGCTTGTTTGCGCCCCCTGCTGCTGATAACTCAGCAGGTCGGACTCCATAAATACCGTGCACCGTTCACCAAGTTTTATTGGGGCCTTACTCGCCAAGGCCAGCTCTGCAAATTCTTCGTTAATGTTTATGCCTAATCGCTGTGCCTGCTCTTCTAAAAATGAGCCGGTGCCGGCTGCACAGGCATGGTTCATCTCGAAATCCACAACTACGCCATTTTCCAGCGATATGTATTTGCTGTCCTGACCGCCGATTTCAAATATCGTATCGACTTTCGGATTAACTATTGCCGCCCCTGCCGCCTGAGCGGTGATTTCGTTTATAACTACATCGGCACCTAAAAAATCGCCGGTGAGGTATCTGCCTGAGCCGGTGGTTGCGGCGCCTAAAATCTTTACCTTCCCAGCCACTTTCTCACCAACGATATCCAGGCCCTGGCGTACGGCCTCCAAAGGCTGACCGGCTGTCATTAAATACGCCTTGGAAAGAATACGCTTTTGCTCGTCAACAACCACTACGTTTGTGCTTATCGAGCCGACATCTACACCAAGATAGGCACTTATCGGCTCGGCTGCGCTTGCAAGCAAATGCTCGTAAACAACACTTTCAGGCGGCGGTAAACTCGGCTTACTCAAAGCCACCCGGCGAGGAGCATCTTTCAAGGCAGAGCCCCGCTGAGTCAGATAACCGTCAATCTTTCCAAGGTCGATTTTGCCATTGCTCCTGTGGCCGGCCTTGTTTTTAGCAACCAGTACCGCACCGATAGCGCCGGTAAAAAAATGTTTATCCGGAACGATAAGCTCACCTTGTGCTAATTCAAAAACCTGCTCCAGTGCCCTGACCACGCCGATATTGGCCGCCACGCCGCCTGTGAATATGATTGGCTTAATAAACTCTCTGCCGCAGCCCAGGTTGCTTTTTAAGTTTCTGGCTAATGCCAGACACAATCCTGCAATGATATCGCAGGTCGGTGTTGCCTGCTGCTGAAGGTGAATCATATCGCTTTTTGCAAAAACCGAACATCGCCCAGCCATTCGCGGTACAGTCTTACTCTCCAAAGCCATTTGGCCGAACTCGTTTTCGATGTCTATGCCTAACCGCTGCGCCTGCTGGTCAAGAAAAGAGCCGGTGCCGGCTGCACAGACGGTATTCAATTCAAAATCACGGACTCTGCTGCCGCCCTGCTGGTGTGAGAGGAAAATCAGTTTGCTGTCCTGGCCGCCCATCTCGATTACCGTCGCCGCCTTCAACTGCGGGTATAAGTAACATACCGCTTCCGCCTGAGCCGGAACCTCATTTATAAAGGTGATGTCCAGCAGCTTTGCCAAAAAGCGACCCGCTGAACCAGTTGCCGCAGCGAAGACAACATCGGAAGGGTTTATTTGCCCAAAGACCTCGTCCAGCTGTGAGCGTGCCGTCTCTACAGGCGAGCCTTTGGTGCGACGGTAATCACAGAAGACCACCTTGCCGGCGTGGTCGAGCACAACCACATCACTGCTGGTCGAGCCAATATCGATACCGATGTAGAGTTTTCGCTCGCTACGCAACGGCTCGGGACGGTACTGCTTCGCCCGACCTGACACCGTTACATCCGAGGCCATCCTGTCGTCCATATTCGCCTCCATACTAACTCATCGTTGGCTGATTATTATAACTACTTAACGCAAATCTGCAAGCAAATCCGGATATCTACCGCTATCAAACACATCCGGCGTCTCTCATTTCTCATCCAAATAGCCACTTATTTGCGAAAACACCTGCATCCGGATACCTGCCGACTCGTTAAATAACTCGTGCCGAGCATTTTCAATCAAGCTTATATCCACATTACCGAATCGCTCCCGGATAAATTTGATATTGAATCGCCACGCTACCGTCGTATCGTCGGTGCCCTGTATAACTTTAACAGTCCTGTCGCAAAGTCCACAGCCAACAATTCTATCATTCCATTCATATAGTGCCTCTATCCATTTCAGCGGCACCGCCCGCACACACAGCTTATCTTTCTTTCTAACAAACTTCAAAAACTCCCTGTCGGAAGAATTATTACGAAATACCCTCGGGACACGTTTACCAAATGGTCTGTACAATCGAAAACCTATTCTTGAAAGTTTCCATAAAGAACATCGCACCAAAGGCGCCGCCAAAACAATATTCTCAAAAACGTTATCTTTGTAAGTAAGCAAATAATCCAGAACAGCAGCCCCGCCGAGACTGTGGCCGATTAAGTGGTAAGGTCCTTTCAATTGCGGCTGGACCACATTCACAAAATCACGCAACGCATAACTATATCGCGAAAAATCTTCTATTCCCGCCAACTCACCCGTCGAAAGCCCGTGCCCCTGCATATCATAACAGGCAACCGCATAACTTTGCTCAATCAGATATTTGATAAGATGCTTCAATAGTCCACAATGACCGAAGAAACCGTGCAGTACGACAACCGTTCCCTTATATTCTTTGGGCTTGAAAGTATGTCCAGCCAAAACCTGACCATCCGACTGGAATGTGAAAAAATTATGCTCGAAGCTCTCATATTCAAAATCAAGCCCGTAATACTTAAGGTAGTTTGGGGCCGAACCAAAATATCCGCACATATCAAAGTTAACACAAACCATTTTTGTTTTTCCACAGATTACTGCTTCCGCAGGAATGAGAATTGTACTTGCTGAGCAGCTTTATCAGGTACGGCAAGGCAGCCTGCTGCGGGTTTTTTCGAGCATGGCAATCAGCTTTTTTTGTTCGGACTCTCTTAGAGGCACCATTATCTTTTTGACCTCATTCGCATAAAGCGGCTCGACCCTGGCAAGCAACTTTCTGCCCCGGCTGGTTAGCTTTATGATGTTGTATCTCCTATCATCCGGTGCGGCGGTGCGAACGACCAGATCCACTTTTTCCATCCGGTCTATCAGCGAGGTGATATTTGCCCGGTTGACAAGCATCATATCGCTTAGCTGGGCCTGGCTTAGGCCTTCGTCGGGCCTGCTTTGGTGCTGCAGTAACATCATAAGATTAAACTGAACGTCTGTCAGGCCGAAAGGACGGAAGAATTCGTCAGCCCTTTTTTTCAGGCACGAGGCCGTATAGTAGATATTGAGCAATGCCCTATGGGGCTGCAAAACTATCGGTTTTATTAAACCCAATTCATGTTCGAGAGACATTTCTGATCCACCTAATTTACTTATATACTATTAATATATATATTATTCACTAATTAACTGAGTTGTCAATATGTTTTTCGTAAAATTTAAAAAAAATTCTCACCGCACACCCACCTCCTATATCACAGTCAATAATAAAATCGTTTTGACGGCTTTTTTCGTCTGCTGAGACGCTGGAGCAAACAAAATTACTCATTGAAAATGTTTTTGTAGATTATATCTGGATTTTGGCATAAAATGCTATGTTTAAGAAGTTTATCTGGAAACTGGTAAAAAGCCGTAAAATAGCAGAGTTAAGTAGTGATTCGATACAGGGCAGGTGAATTGCTGTGAAAGTTATAGTTGCGGAAAAGTGTGGATTTTGTCCCGGAGTCAGAAACGCTATCAGTATAGCTGAAAAAATACTGGCGCAGAAAAATGACGTCTATAGTCTCGGCCCTATCATCCATAACAAAGATATGGTGAGGCGATTAGCAAAAACCGGTCTGAAAACCGTAGATAGTGTAAAAGAAATCCGGTCAGGGACGGTACTTATTCGTTCTCACGGAGCTGCCCCCGAACAGATAGCAAAGCTCAAAAAAAAGGAGCTTAATATCGTTGATGCCACCTGCGTGTTAGTTAAAAGGGTACAACAAATAGCCAGGGAGCTCGACAGGGACGGTTATAAAGTGGTGGTTATCGGCGACGAAAACCATCCTGAGATTCAGGCGGTCGTGGGCTGCGCAGGCGATGTTGTGGTGGTTGCCGACGAATCGGATTTACATAAGTTGCCTAAAAACAGCAGGTTAGGAGTTGTTTGCCAGACTACCCAAAATCCTGAGCACTTCAGTAAGATGCTTTGCGCTATAGGCCGACAAGGTTTTAGCGAATTGAAAGTAATCAATACCCTGTGTAAAGAGGCAATAAAAAGACAGGAATCGGCGGTGGAACTGTGCAAGCAGGTGGATATAATGTTCGTGCTTGGAGGACTGGAAAGCGCCAATACGTGCAGATTAGCGGAACTTTGTAAAAAATATAATAGCCAAACGTTTCATTTGCAAAATTGGAACGAACTCAATACAATTGTGCTTTCCGGTAAAAATATAGCGGGCGTTACGGCGGGAGCCTCAACGCCTGAGTGGATAATTGCCGAATTTGTAGAAAATCTGGAAACGGCTAATACCGGCAGCAGATAAGTCAAAAGCTTTCGGCAAGTGCGGATAAGAATGTAGTTTGCATTGACTGCGTAGGTCAGTGTGCTTTTATAAATGATTAACCAAGGAGTTTATATTTGTGCAGTATTGTCATTCCTGCGAAAGCAGGGAAGTTGCACAAAGACTTATCGGCGTAAACATGTATCGCCTGTAGGTTAAAAATGCAAACTCCACAGAGGAATTTGAATTTATGGTGGATAGAAATATAGTCAGCAAATTGGGTTTGTCACAAGAGAAGCTTGACCAGCAGGTCAGCGAGATGTTCAGTGATAAAGAAAATGAATTTTTAGAGGAAGTTCTAAAAACAAAGGTGGATTCACATCTGCCGGGCACTATTCTTAAAGGGACAATCGTATCGCAAATCGGCAATGATGTTATTGTCGAAGTGGGCCTGAAAAGCGAAGGTGTTGTCGAGGCCAGTGAATTTGACAGTTCCGATGAGATATCGCCGGGCAAAGAAATCGAAGTTCTTCTTGAAGATGCTGACACCAGCGGTGGGCTTATCCTGCTGAGCAAACGCAAAGCCGACCGCATCAGAGGCTGGGAAACAATTATCAACACGAAAAAAGAAGGCGATGTCGTCAGCGGCAGAGTTATAAGACGCATCAAGGGCGGTCTGCTTGTTGACATCGGCGTACCTGTATTTCTGCCGGCTTCGCAGGTCGATATCAGAAAACCGGGCGATATCAGCAGATTCATCGGTAAGGAAATCGAAAGCAAGATTCTCAAGATTGATATCGAGGGCAGGAATATCGTCATATCGAGACGCAAACTTATCGAAGAAAAACGCCGAAGCAGCAAAGAAAAGATTTTAGCGGAAATCGAAACCGGTCAACTGCGAAAAGGTATTGTGAAAAACATTGCTGATTTCGGTGTGTTCGTGGATTTGGGAGGCCTGGACGGCCTGCTGCATATTTCTGATTTGAGCTGGGGCAGAATATCTCATCCGTCGGAAGTTGTTAAGATCGACCAGGAGCTCGAATGCGTTGTTATTGGTGTTGATAAAGAGCATGAGAAGATTTCGTTGGGCCTGAAACAAAAAACAAGCAGTCCATGGGAAAATGTCGAAACCAATTATCCAATCGGAGCGAGGGTAAAGGGCAAAGTCGTAAATGTGATGAATTATGGTGTGTTCGTCCGATTCGAAGATGGGGTTGAAGGGCTGGTACATATCAGCGAAATGAGCTGGACCAGACGCCTAAGCCATCCCAGCGAAATGCTCAATCTCGGCGACGAAATAGAAGTAATCGTGTTGAATATTAACAAGGACAAGCAGGAAATATCGTTGGGGTTGAAGCAGACTGAAACAAATCCATGGACGATAGCTTCACAGAAGTATCCGCCTGGAACGATTGTTACCGCCACAGTTCGCAGTGTTACCAATTTTGGCGCATTTGTCCAGATAGAAGACGGTATCGATGGTATGATACACATTTCGGATTTAAGCTGGACAAGGAAATACGGCCATCCCAGCGAGGCCATGAAAAAAGGCGAGGAAGTAAAATGCGTTGTTCTGGAAGTCAATGAAGATAAACGCAGAGTATCGTTAGGGATAAAGCAAATGACCGAAGACCCATGGATTCGTGCTATACCAGAAAAATATATTCCGGGACACATTATTAAAGGCAAGGTGACAAAGATTACTAATTTTGGCGCATTTGTCGAACTTGAGCCGGATTTGGAGGGACTGTTGCACATTTCCGAACTTGCCGACCATAAAATTGACAAGCCACAGGATATTGTCAAAGAGGGTGAGGAAGTTGAAGTTAAGATTCTAAAGGTCGAGGCTGAGTTGCGTAAAATCGGTCTGAGTTTGCGAAGGGCTCAGTGGGCCGCTGAGGAACAAGCATCTGAGTCCACCCAGCAGCAAACGCCGGCAGATATTGAGACCGTTATTTCTGATGTTGACGCAGACCGGATTGCAGAATCACAACAAACCAAGGACGACAAAACCAAGGAGCCCCAGACTGATAAGGACGAAGCAGGCGATGTTAAAGATCCGAAGGTTGTTGAAGAACCGAAGGTTGCAGAGAAGCCCGAACAAGCTGAAGCTGAGCAAACCAGCCCAGAAGCCGACAGCCAAGCCAGCGGTGATAGTAGTGCAGAAGCCAAAGCCGAGACTGATACCGAGAAAACCGAGGCTGATGCCGAGAATGAATAGCGGATAACAGATAGGAAAAACTAAACGCCATAAGCCATAAGCTATACGTTATTACCAAGCAGCCGTATTTAACCAGCTAAACCCGCAGGCATATTTGACCGATATCAGAAACAGGTTCGTCCCGGGCGAAGAACCAATCGTCCTGTAAGACTGGAACCTGATTTATCTTTATAACAGCTGAAGTCGGAAAATTTTTGGCTGGGAGGCAATGAGCTATAGCATTTGACATCACCATAAAAGAATACCTGAAAGAGATTGACGAAGCGTCTCTGCTGACAGTGGAACAGGAACATTCGTTAGGCAAGCTGATAGTCGAAGAAAACGACCCGCGTGCCAGAGAACAACTGGTGCGCAGCAATCTGAGGCTGGTCGTTAATATCGCAAAGAAATATGCCAACCGTGGAATGGGGCTTGGTGACTTGATTGAGGAAGGCAATCTCGGTCTTATAAAAGCTGTTGATTACTTTGACCCTGACCGCGGCACTCGCTTCAGCACTTATGCAGCGTGGTGGATAAAGCAAAGTATCAAACGTGCACTGCTGACAAACGTTCAGCCGGTACATATTCCCACCTATATGGTTGCGTTGATAAATCAATGGCGACATACCACAGCAGAACTGGAAAACAAACTCGGCAGAACGCTGAGAGTTGAAGAGATGGCCGACATTATGCAACTGCCGCTGCGAAAGTCAAAAATAATACATGAGGTCGTCAAAATTCTTAACTCTGTGAGGAACACATCCGGCAGTGACGGCTCGGACGAAAGTCAAATGCTTTCGACAACCCTGCAGGACCAAAATACCGGTAAGCCGGAAGATGAATTAGTTGCCGACGAAGAACGGGCAAAGGTTTTGAGATTGCTCGATGAAATCGACCCGAGAGAAGCAGATATTTTGATATCACATTACGGTCTGAACGGACACAAGACGTTGACACTAAAACAAATCGCTGAGAAGCTGGGCCTGACGCGAGAGAGAATTCGCCAAATTCAGCGCGAAGCGCTTACCAAACTTTATGAATATATGAACGAAGAACAGCACTAAACAATACAGCGTATGTATTCAGATAACTATATTGTATAGATACCAGGGAGGGCAGATAAGTGGCGACCAAAGGAATTGACCTGAAAAAATATATTCGCAGCATACCTGACTGGCCCAAGAAAGGGATTTTATTTCGCGATATCACACCGCTGTTAGCTGACCCGAAAGCGCTTCCGGCAGCGATAGATGCTTTATGTGCCGGTTTTACAGGAGCAGAAGTCGAATATGTTGCCGCTGTTGAGGCCAGAGGTTTTATATTCGGGGCGGCGGTTGCAGAAAAACTCGGAGCCGGCTTTGTCCCAATAAGAAAGAAGGGCAAGCTGCCTTTCAAAACCGAAAGCATCAGTTACGATTTGGAATATGGCACCGACACTTTAGAAGTGCATAGTGATGCGATTAAAAGCAATGGAGCGAAGGTTTTGATGGTGGACGATTTATTAGCGACAGGTGGAACAATGGCGGCGGCCTGCGAACTCATCGAAAAAATCGGCGGTCAAGTCGCCGGTATCGTATTTCTTATAGAGCTTGGCCAACTGCAGGGACGAGAAAAATTAACCGCTTATAACATCAAATCAATCATTTCTTATTAGTTCGTAGTGCGTAACATTAAATGTTAGAACTTGAAGTTACAATCCCAGCCGTGGAATCCGGAAGCTACAAAATAAAAATCAGCTCTGGATACCTCGATTCTTTGTGGCCCCAAATACAAGCTGACTTTAACCGGAGTAATAAATTCGTTGTTACCGATGAAAATGTAGTCTCGGCAGGCCATTTGCAAAAGCTCCTGGGCCAAAGAGATATTCCCACCTTCGTAATAAGTCCAGCCGGAGAGACCTCTAAGAATATCAATACCGCAGCATCAATAATCGAAGCGATGGAAAAGGCCTATCTCGGCAGAGATACCCTTGTTGTCGCCCTTGGAGGCGGAACAGTAGGCGACATCGCAGGATTTGCGGCGGCTGTTTTTAAGAGAGGCGTCGGGGTGGTTCAGATACCTACCACCACAGTCGCGCAGGCCGACTCGGCAATAGGCGGAAAGACCGGCGTTGACTCTAAGCTGAGCAAAAACGCATTCGGCGCGTTCCGGCATCCCACTGCCGTTTATATCGACGCCGCTACTTTAACAACGCTGGACGATAGAGAATTCAGAGCAGGACTGGTTGAATCGGTAAAGCACGCACTTATCGCAGATGAAGAATATTTTGTTTTTCTCGAAAATAATCTCGATGCTATCCTTGAACGAAAACTCGATGTGCTTGAAAAAACAGCGTATTTCAATTGCAAAATAAAGGGCGGAGTAGTCGCTGCCGACCCGACAGAGCAAAACAAACGAAGAATGCTCAACTACGGCCATACCGTCGGGCATTCAGTCGAACAGGCCAGCGGATTTGCATTGCTGCACGGTGAAGCGGTCGCTATAGGCATAATTGCAGCCGGCTTAATCGAATTTGAATTGGGCATGGCAGAATCAGACAGACTTGAGAAAATCCGAAAAATCTTCAAAAAACTCGGCGTTCCAGTAACGTTACCGCCAAATTTGGCCAAAGATACTTTGATTAATACTATAAAACGTGACAAAAAAGCCATTAACAAATGGCCAAGGTTCATTTTAATTGATAAAATAGGCCAAGTCCATTGCGAAGATGGACAATGGGCAGTTGAAGTTGAAAAAGAATTAGTGGAAAAAGTATTGGATAAATTATGTACAGAGAAAAAATAAAAGTATTGGATTGCACAATCAGAGACGGCGGCCTTATTAACGACCACCGCTTCGGCGATGAGTTCGTTCGAGTGGTGTACAAGGCCCTTTCGGCAAGCGGTATCGACTATATGGAAATGGGCTACCGAAACAGCAGGGAGCTTTTCCCGCCCACAGACTACGGAGACTGGAAATACTGCGATGACGACAAAATAAAACAAGTTATTGATGGTATCGAATCGGATTTAAAACTTAGTATAATGGTCGATGCTCATCGTGTAAAAGAACAGCAATTTGCTCCGGTTGACGAAAGCCCCGTCGATATGATTCGAGTGGCTACGTATGTAAAGGATATGGATAAGGCGATAGAGCTTGTTCACAGGAGCCACGACCTGGGCTACGAAACGACCGTTAATCTTATGGCCATTTCGAAAGAGATAGAACTGGACCTTATCGAAGGACTTGACCAATTAGCTAAATGTCCAGTTGACGTTGTCTATGTGGTTGACAGCTTCGGGGCGCTGTATTGTGAACAGATAGAATATCTGGTCAAATTGTTCAAGCAACATCTGCCCGGCAAGGAAATAGGCGTGCACTGCCACAACAATCAGCAGCTTGCCTACGCCAACACTATAGAAGGCATCATTCACGATGCCAATTATCTGGACGGCTCACTATACGGCATTGGACGTGGGCCGGGTAACTGCCCACTTGAGTTGCTGATAGGCTTCTTAAAGAATCCAAAATTCAATCTCACGCCAATCTTAAAAATCATCGAGGAGCAAATGCTGCCGATGCTTGAGAAGATTGAGTGGGGATACCTGATACCTTATATGATTACCGGCATATTGAACGAGCATCCTCGCTCGGCGATAGCGATACGCAAGACTGCCGACAAAGACAAATATGCCGAGTTCTACGAACAGATGCGAGAAGCGATTGATTAGGATATGGCCGTTGCGGCGCAGCTAAAATTGCCAGGGCAATGACAAATGGAGTCAGGATGATTTTTTTATTGCGGTGGCGATACGGTCGTTGTCATTAAAATCTTTTTCGATAGTAATTTCAGTGAAACAACCGGCCTGTTCGAGTAATTCTTTGACGACTTGTCCCTGGCTGTAGCCAATTTCGAGCATCAGCGCTGCATCAGATTTTAAGAAACTATCAACTCTTTCAACTATTCTTCGATATACATCCAGGCCATCCTCCCCGGCAAACAGGGCCAGCTCAGGCTCGTAATCCTTTACATTTTTGTCGAGAGCCTCAAACTCAACAGCACTTACATAGGGCGGATTGCAGACTATAAGGTCAAATTTCTCCACGTCCAGTTGGGGCATAATCGGCTCGAATAAATCGCCGCACAATAGCTGGATTCGGTCTTTTAGCTGGTACTTTTCGATGTTTTGCGCAGCGACATTCAAAGCTGCATCGCAAACATCTGTTGCGATTAGGCGGGCATCGTGGAAATTTTTTGCGATTGCTATGGCAATACAGCCACAGCCGGTACATAAATCGCAAACGAATTGAGTACCGCTGCGAGTCCGCAGGAATTCGATGGCACGCTCGGCTAACAATTCCGTCTCCGGCCGGGGAATAAGGCAGGCAGGGGTAATATCAAATTCCAAAGAATAAAATTCAGTTTTTCCAACTAAATAGGCGACAGGCTCGCTTTGACCTGCCCGTTTTACCAAATCGTGCAACCTGTCCAACTGCTGGCCGGCAACAGGTCTATCGAATTGCGTATATAATTCTATCCGTTTCATTGCCAGGACACCGCTTAGCAGAAGTTCGGCGCTTAGGCGGGGTGAATCAAGACCTTTATCGGTAAAGTATTCGGTAATCCAGTTCAAGAGCTTTTGTATCGTCCAGGGTGCCATATTCAGCCAAATCAGATACCTGTAAGTTTTCGCCACTTTCGGCCATCAGATTCTATAAGATTATCAGCCGCAGCAAAGCTGTCACTGCCCGCAGCATATTCGTACGGTGAGCAATCTCTGTTTTGCCAGGACTCGATTACAGGCGTTAATAATTGCCAGGCGGTCTCTACGCCGTCATACCTCGTAAAGAGCGTCTGGTCGCCGAGCATACAGTCCAACAGCAATCTCTGATACGCTTCGGGCATAGTAACGCCAAAGACATCCTGGTAACTAAAATTCATATTCAGCGTACCCATACAAATTTTTGAGCCGGGCCGTTTCGCCTGGAAACTCAAGGAAATCCCTTCTTCCGGCTGTATCTGTAACACCAGGACATTTTCCGGCATATCGCCAAGGCCGGCTGAAAGGAACATCGAATGCGGAACTTTTTTGAAAGTGATAGCAATCTCAGTATCCTTACTGGCGAGCCGTTTGCCGGTTCGCAGATAAAAAGGGACGCCCTTCCATCGCCAATTATCTATAAACAACTTTGCAGCAACGAAAGTGTCTGTTTTGGACTGCGGGTTTATCCCCGGCTCGGCTCGATAGCCAACAACCGCCCTGCCGTTTATCGAGCCGGGACCATATTGACCTCGAACAAAAAAACTGTCTAATTCGTCCGGTTTAAGCGGACGAATCGAGCTGAGAAGCTTAACTTTCTCGTCGCGAATGTGGTCGGCTTCGAAAGATGTCGGCGGCTCCATCGCCACCAAAGCAAGCATTTGGAGCATATGATTTTGAAACATATCACGAATCGCACCAGCCCTGTCGTAATAGCCGCCGCGATGCTCAACGCCTATCGACTCGGCTATCGTAATCTGAATATGGTCAACAAAATTTCTGTTCCAGACAGGCTCGAAAATAGTGTTGGCAAAACGAAACATCAATATATTTTGAACTGTCTCTTTGCCGAGGTAATGGTCTATGCGATACACCTGTGATTCATCGAAACACCGATGGATTATCCTGTTCAATTCGACAGCACTTTGCAAATCTCTGCCGAAGGGCTTTTCCACAATTAGTCTGACCTGCCGCCCCGAACCAGCCTCGTCCGAACAGGACAAGCCCGCTTTGCCGAGATGTTCGGCTATTGTGCTGTATAGAAAAGGAGGAACCGCCAGATAAAAAAGGACACCGCCGTCAACTCTATGCTTTTTGTCTAATTCATCGAGCTTAATCTTGATGTTACTGTAGAACGAGGCGTTACTGTAATCACCGCTTATATAATAGAACTTGTCGATGAAGGATTCTAATTGCTTTACTGACACGCTGCCGCAACTCTCTTGTATTGCTTGTTGTGCAATTTGGCGGAACTTTTCATCTGAAAGCTCTTTTCTGCCCGCACCTAAAAGATAGAACTGTTCGCTAAGCAAGCCTCGCTTAAATATCTGCAAGAGACTTATAAGCAGTTTTCTTCGGACCAGGTCACCGGAGGCCCCGAAAACTACTAAAGTGGTTGGCGGAGCTGCTACTTCCGCACATACAACATCCTGCGGGGTTACGGAGGGCCGAATCTTCTGCATAGCGACTCCTTTAATCTTGCCTAAGCACAAGGCAAATAGATCGGAAGAGCGTCGTGTAGGGAAAGAGTGTAGATCTCGGTGGTCGCCGTATCATTAAAAAAAAAAAAAGAACAAGAAAAAAAACAGAAACTCCACAATACGCAGATCAAAGGTCACACAATAGCATCAACGCGATCTGAGCTGTGGTGTTGCTGTACGTCAGTCGCGTGCAT
>CAJVYN010000010.1 GCA_913009355.1 uncultured bacterium
AGCGATTAGTAGGATCAGAGAGCTGAAAGGGTTGAGTAGATGTGTATTTTTTTTTTTCAAGCAGAAGACGGCATACGAGATAGGAATGTGACTGGAGTTCAGACGTGTGCTCTTCCGATCTGAATACCAAAAGTATTGCCGTCGCAATAATAAATGTAACCAGATAGTCGCTGATTGCCGGTGGATTACCGGGACGTGCGGTCAGAAGAGAAGCCAGCAGCAACAGCAATATGCAGCAATTGGCGATGAGCCGATATAAGGAACAGGTCAAAACCAGTTTTTCGGCGTTTTTAACAAAACCGTTAGTGAGGTTTTCTTTGTTTATGGCTTTGAAGGCATCCTGCAGCTTGGTGCGTGAGAATACTCGCAAAGCGATAGCATTAACGGAGAAAAACAATGTGCCGCCTGTGAGAAAACAAATAAGCAACACGACCCAACCAATGTAACTCACTCAATATCCTTTCAATTAGTTATCAGTCCAAGTTCGCACTGCCAATTGGCAGCCGCAAACTATGAATTATATACCAAACCGAAGCCAAGTTGTTGTAAAATTTCGTCTTCGGTATCGTGCATTTTTTCAGCCTTCTCATGTGTCGAATCGTCAAATCCGAAATTGTGCAGCAGACTGTGGGTTATGTAGAGCGCCAGTTCCGCCTTGCTTGAATGGCCCCGCAAGTTTGCTTCTTTGACGGCCCTTTCAGCGTTGACCACCAGCTCGAATGATTTTTGATTTTCATCGGACAAATCGAAACTCAAACAATCGGTAGTGGAATTGCAATTTAAGAACTCTTTGTTTACTCTGCGGATTCCGGAATCGTCAACTATTGCAATACTGACAGTTGCTTCTGAGAGCTTAAAACGATTGCAGATGTTGCGCACCAGTTTTTTAACCCTGGGCAAAGAGATGTCTATATCTTTGAAATTTTTGGCGATTTGAACGACTATCATAATTGATATGGCATTTTCCAGTCTAATTCTTTTCTATGAGAAAGAGGAATTCCTTATTGGGAAACTCAGCGTCCCGCACCCATTCTGATGTCCATCGCATATCAGCCATAACATTTTTCCTGTAATCGACTTCCATTACTTCCTTGATATTTCCACATTTGCGAATTGATTCGTTCAGCTCATCAGCGGTGGCTCTGCCCCCCGAACTGTATGACAAGATTATGTATTGTGCGCGGGTGTTCTTCAAAAGACGATCGATTGCCTCTACCACGATAAACTTGCCCGTCTTCGGGTTACGACGAAACTCTTCAAATATCGAGGCGGCAACCTTATCTGATGTATCAACTCGTCTTTTTGCTTTCCCGAATATCTGTGGTTTGTCATTCAAACAGATTGTCGACCAGATGTGGTAATAGGCGGCATATCTTACGCGTGAAGGCGGCATTTTCTCGTTGTTGGACCCATAGGGAGGGTCAAAATATGCGAGGTCAACTTCTGTGCTATCAAGAATGTTGAAGATATCGTCCTGCAGAACCTGATGCTCGTTTTCTGAAATGACGAAGTTGGGAATGTTCAGCAACATCTCATTGTAGGAACGAGCTGACCAACTGTTGAGGTATGCAGCGTAATGACCTATTGTGTTATCGACAGAATCAAGCGCCAGGATGAGGCTTGTTAATGCTACAGCGCGTTCAGTTTGGTCTAAGGCAAGGTTGTCGATTTCTTCGCGGATTGCATCGAGCTTTCGCGTATTGTGTATTTGCCATGGTTTCTTGAGATTGTCGGCTTGCTTGGCGCAGCCCCTGTTGGGCGCACCTCCATAGTTCTCAGTAAACCAACCATCTTTGCCGGGTAAGGAATTGAGCTGTTCGATGAGATCCCTGTAGTGTTCCCTGGGATGCCTGTTAAGCAGATAGCAGGTTGCGAACACCTTTGACCAGACAGCGTTGTCATTTGCGATAATCTTATACCCGGAACGTGCGAGCGCCTGAGCAACTCTCGTGGTTCCGGAAAAACCATCAAGTATAGTCTTAGGATTTGCTTTTTGCGTCAACTGGAGAATATATGGTAAAAGCTTTAGCTTAGAGCCTGCGTATTTAATGCCTTCTGTTGGAGGGGTATCAACCGTGATGTCTTCAAGCAAGTTTAGGCTTTCCATTCTTATTTCAGAATTATACAAGCACTTTTATTTCTCAATATTTTCCTTATAACTATCGATCGAGATTTACGAAATAAACCGTGTTGAAGGGCCTCGATAAGCTATATACTATCCGTCATTTCTTCCGGCACATCGAGCGGCTTTGGATATGCGATTCGGCCGTGATAATGTGCCGCAAGAGCTTTTGATATACCGGTCTCTATCTGACTTAATTCCCGCAGGGACAGGTCGCATTCGTCGAACTGGCCGTCCCGCAGACGTTTCATAGCTATATTGTGCACAAGCACCTCTATCCTCGTTGGGGTTACTTCAGTCATTGACCTGGCGGCGCCTTCTGCAGTATCGGACAACATTACAATGGCCGCTTCTTTTGTTCGCGGCTTTGGGCCGGCATATCTAAATTCACTTTCAGAAGGCACATCAACAGTTTTGAGTTTTGAGTTTTGCGTTTGCAGTTTTTTAGCTTCGTTGTAGAAATACTCAATCAGTGTTGTGCCGTGGTGGGTCTCTATAAATTGCCGCAGTACTGCGGGCAGGCCGTATTCCTTTGCCATTTCTATTCCGTCTTTGACGTGGCCTACGATAATCAATTGGCTCATTGTAGGGGACAGTTCCTTATGTCGGTTCGTCGAGCCGATTTCGTTTTCAACAAAATAGCCGGGTTTATTGATTTTTCCAATATCGTGGTAATAGGCGCCGACTCTGCACAAAAGACCGTTACAGCCGATTGCCTCGGCGGCGGCTTCAGCGATAGAGCCGACCAGCAAACTGTGGCTGAATGTACCGGGCGCTTCCATAGCGAGTTTTTTCAGCAACGGCTGATTCGCATCGCTATAATCCAGCAGCGTCATGCTTGTTGCTATTCGGAAGGTTTTTTCGATAACCGGCAATAAACTTTGAATGAGCAGGCCGGCCAGAAAGGCTGCTGCTGCGTGGAATCCGGCGTTGCTGAAGACATCAGCAGGCTGGTGGTTTTTGGCCCAAAGGCCCAAGCTGACTGCTGTTATGAACACTATTACCGCTGCCAGGGCGCTGACCTCAAGCAGTTTCATTCTTGTGCGGATTTCTCGCAACGAGAAACAGCAGGTAAAGACGCTGGCAATCATTATCAAAAACAGGTTGATATCCGCCTTCGGTCCTGCAGCGAAACAGGCAAAAAGACAATAAAATATACTCATACCTATTGCGAAACGCTGGTCATAAGCGACTGTCAAAATGACCGCTGCTGTAACAGCTGTTCCGATGGCCCACGAAGTAGAGGCCTGGTCAGCTAATAATACGCCGAGTTTGGTTGTGGCTAACAGCAGGATAAACAGGCCAACCAGCGCTAAGGCTCTGACATGGTTTTCTATTATCCGCCTCTGATAGTGATGAATGTAGAAGGCTGCAGCTAAAGAAATCAGCACTACTATGACAGTTATTGGTATCAGGTCGCTGTAGCGGTTCTGCTGGATTAGCTCGAACGATAAAATGGGCACGCAGAGCATGACGAAAAGCAGCCATAGCAGGGCCGAGCTTAAACGGTCGATATTGGCGAACCGGTTTATTTGCCAGAATCGCTCGACAGTTATATTCTTGCGTACCTGACTTCGTCGTGGACTTGTCTTTTTAAAAAACCACATTTATTTACCTGCGATGGTTTTACGTTTTTTCACTTTTCGTTTTACGCTTTTTGTAAGCACGCACGATGTTTTGAACCAATCGATGGCGTACGATGTCTCTCTGGGTTAATTCTGTAGAGCCTATACCTTTGATTCGCCGCAGCGTCTCAATTGCTTCGACCATTCCGCTTCTTTGGCCGGTGGGAAGGTCAATTTGCGTTATATCGCCTGTTATTATCATTTTAGAGCCGTGGCCCAATCTGGTCAGTACCATTAACATCTGCAAAGCCGAGGTGTTTTGTGCCTCGTCGCAAATGATGGCGGCTTCGTTTAGAGTTCTGCCGCGCATAAACGCAAGTGGAATGATTTCAATAATATCCAGTTCCATAAATTTTTTCATCAGGGTAAAATCCATCATATCTTCGAGAGCATCGAAGAGGGGGCGAAGATATGGATTTACCTTTGCCTGTATATCGCCCGGCAGAAAGCCGAGTTTTTCACCGGCTTCGACAGCCGGGCGGGCGAGGACGATTCTCCTGATTTGCTTCTTTCTTAGCATTGAGACTGCAATTGCGACAGCCAGGTATGTTTTGCCGGTTCCTGCCGGCCCTATACAAAAGGTAAGGTCGTTGGCCAGCATTGTTTCGATATACTTTAGCTGTCCCTTAGTGGATGGCGAAACCAGCTTGCGGGAATAGACGGTAATCGCCTGGCTGGCCCCGGTGGTTAGGGGCAAATCGTTTTGAGTTAGAAAGAAGTTTACATCATTGGCGGTGAGTGAGCCGTGTTTGATAAGGTGTTTTTGCATTTTGTCGATAATTTCAGCAGCGGTGTTTACGTATTTTTCTTTGCCGGCGATTATCAAATTGGCGTCTCGGGCGGTGATTTGGACGCCGAGAGATTGACGCAAAAGGCGAAGGTGACTGTCGGCAGAGCCAAATAGCTCAAGCTGCTTGTAAACAGAATCTAATTGTATAGTAACTTCCAAAACTTTTCTCTATCGAACAACGCTGAATGTAAAGAACAAGTACGCAAACGGTGCCGCTATCAGAGGCGAATCAATAATATCCAGTATTCCGCCGAAGCCCGGCACATTGTTTGCCGAATCTTTTTGCTCAGCGTCTCGCTTTATCATAGACTCAGCCAAATCGCCGAGCTGGCCGATAAAGGCGAAACAGACGCCAAAGATTGCCGCCAACCACCAAACCATTATATCACAACTTGAGGCAAAGAAAATAGCAATTAGCGCTGCCGCTGCGACGGCGCCAGCCATACCTTCCCATGTCTTGCCGGGACTGATTTTAGGCGAAAATTTATGCCTGCCGAACAGGCTGCCAATTGTGTAAGCCCCTATATCGGCGGATTTTACGACAAAAACAAACATCAGCAGCGGCCATAGGCCAAAGTCAATCCGCACCGCTACACAGAAGCCGCTTAAGAGCCCAAGATAAATAATGGAAAAATAATTTGCCCCACAATTAGCCAGTACTGCTGAAGTGCCGTAACGGATATATTGAGTAAAGAGCAATCCCAGCAGTGTAAAGGCAGAGAGGGAAAACAGATAAATTTGTGGCCGAATTTCTATAAACTGCTGCCAATACCAGCTGCTTGCAAAAAGAATCGAGGCGATAATTGAAAAGGGGATGAAAATCTTCAGGTTTTTTGCTGCGGCGAGCTTTGCTAATTCGAGCTGAGCCGGAATTGTTAACAGGGCGAGGAGTATGCAAAAAATTGTCCCCTGAACCGGCTTGTTATCAGCCACTGAAGCGGTTAGGGATCCGTCCACCCAGCCATCGAAAATGACAATGGCGGTAAAAAATACCGTCATCAAGGTGCCAAAAATCAATCTGTATTTGAGCATAATCTCTCATGCTTCGTGTCCCGTGCCCCGTGCCCCGTGACCCGTAACCGGGATACGAGCGACGAGTCACGAGCGACTGGCCACGGTTCTAACAGTTCCGAAACGCCGGTCTCGTTGTGCGTAGGCTCGTATCGCTTTTTCCATGTCCGCTTTTTTGAAATCCGGCCAAAGGGTTTTTGTAACGTAGAATTCACTGTATGAAATCTGCCAGAGCAGAAAGTTACTGATTCTCATTTCGTTTGCAGTTCGTATCAAAAGGTCCGGTTCCGGCAGGCCGGCAGTATATAAATGCCCGCTTATGCACTGCTCATCGATGTCTTTGAGGCGAAGTTGTCCCTTTTTGTATTTTTGAGCAATTTTTCTGGCCGCATCTATTATTTCGGTTCTGCCGCCGTAATTCAGTGCCAGCGCAAGTGTCATACCGGTATTGGCAGCGGTTATCTTCATAGTTCTTGCCAGTTCCGTTTTTACTGCCGGGGGTAGTTGAGTCGATCGACCGAGGTGAATCAGCTTTACGTTGTTTTTCATCAGCATAGAACGAATCCCTGCAAGGTATTGAGTGTAAAGATGCATGAGGAAATCAATTTCCTCTTTGGGTCTTTTCCAGTTTTCTATACTGAAGGAATATAAAGTCATAGATTCGATACCGAGAGCGACGCCGCATAGAGCCATTTTCTCGACCGTCTTTCCACCCTGGCGATGTCCCGCCACTCTCGGCAGACCTTTTTTCTGTGCCCATCGCCCGTTGCCGTCCATAATTATAGCAATATGGCGAGGCATTCGTTCAGCCGGTAAGCCGAGACGATTGGCGGTTTCTTTAAGTTTTTCTTCACAGCTTTTCATAACGTATAGCTTTTCCTATCCGCTAATACTCTGTTACTGCTCAATCGAGGAGTTGTCATTGCGAGGCCTGAAAGGCCGTGGCAATCTCAACCGTTAGATTTGAGATTGCTTCGCTTCACTCGCAATGACAGTCCATCAAATTACAAGTAACAGAGCACTATATCTGCCACAGGTAACCGCTATTGTCTGAATATTGTCTGATTTCGTTTTGGTCCTACGCCGATAATTGTGACTGGTTTTTTGGTCAATTCTTCGATTTGGCAAATATAGTTCCGGGCGTTCAAAGGCAAATCGCTGAAATCATTTACTTCGGTCAGGTCTTCTTCCCAGCCCGGGAGAGTTTCATAAACGCACTCTGTTTGTGAGAGTTTGGTTGTATTTGCAGGGAAGAAAGTCGTTTCTTTGCCGTTGATTTTATATGCTCTGCAGATTTTTATTTCTTTCAGGCCGGCCAATGTGTCAAGGTGCATCAGTGCTATCGAGTCGATTGCGCCAATGGTTACAGCGTAAGAGACGGCTACAGCGTCGAACCATCCGCATCTGCGGGGTCGGCCGGTGGTCGTGCCGTATTCGCCTCCTTGCTCACGGATGTATTGACCGATTTCGTTGTCCTGCTCGGTGGGAAAAGGCCCTGCCCCAACCCTTGTTGTGTAGGCTTTAGCTACGCCGAGAAATTTATCAACCATTTTGGAAGGCACGCCACAGCCGGCCGGCATACCAAGTGGACTTGCATTTGAGCTGGTTACGAATGGAAAAGTGCCGTGATCCAGGTCCAGCAGGCAGCCCTGTGCGCCTTCAAAAAGAATGGATTTACCATCTACAATTGATTTGTGCAGGAATTCGGTTGTGTCGGTTGTAAACGGGAGGAACTTGTCGGCATAGCATTTGCACTTTTCGAAAATTTGGTCGGCACTTATCGGTTCGGCGTTATAAAGGGCTGCGAAAATTTTATTTTTGTATTCGACGATATTTCTCAGTTGCGATTTGAGTTTTTCGATGTCCCTTAAGTCAGCCATACGGATAGCGTAACTTCTGCCGACCTTGTCTGCATAGCATGGGCCAATGCCTCGAATGGTTGTGCCGATTTTGTTTTGACCGAGAGAATCTTCGCGTAACTGGTCCTCTTTTTTGTGATAATCCAGAACAACGTGAGCATTTTCACTTATAAGCAGCCTTGATGTTAGCGTGATATTTCTTTGTGCCAGTTTATCAATTTCCATCTCAAGAATGTCCGGGTCAACCACCACGCCGTTTCCGATTACGCAGATAGTATTTGGCCGAACCGAACCGCTGGGCAGAAGGTGTAAAGCGAAAGTACTGTCACCGACAACAACGGTATGGCCGGCGTTGGCGCCTCCGCTGTACCTGACGACGATATCGCTGTGTTCGGCAAGGACATCAACAACCTTGCCTTTGCCTTCATCGCCCCACTGTAATCCGGTAATGCAGGAATTCATATCTCTTATCGTATAGATTTAACAGCATTTAGTTCTTTTGCCGAAGCGGAACCTTCGGTTTCGGTAATTTCAACTGATTTTTGCCACCATATAGTCCAAAACAGCCGCCAGGTTGCCATAAGTTTTATCGCTGAGTTTGCGACTGATTTCACTGCCGCCGTTATCGTATGTAATCAGGAAAAAACCTTTCGAGTCAAAGTGGGTTTTATCTATTTTTTGTATAGAGTCATAAGGAATTCTTTCTTTATCGCTGATGATAAGCTCATTTTCGTCGGCGATAATTTTCTTATTCCTGGTTGCAAACAGATACGCACCTAAAAGCACGGCGACACCGATAAAAAACGGCGGCGACTTTTGGTTGAATATCAGGGTGCTATTTGGGCTGCCGTCGGCATTGGAGTTTTTCTCCCTGAACTTCTCGCTGAAATAGCCGTCATACCAGAACCAGACTGCAAGAACGATACAGATAGCAATGTAAATTTTAAAGCTGTTTTTTTTGTGTTTACTCAGCGGCGCTTCGATAGCCATTTTTAATATCCTCACCGGTGTTTACGTTAATCGTTTTTGTGCGATAACATTTGTCAACGGCTGAACGAAATTCGGGACTATTTTTTCAGCCATTAATTCTTCAGCCAACCGGCATTGATTTTCAAACGATTTTAGCGAGTCGAATTTCCCTGTGGTTGCCGGATACTGTCGGACTGTGAAAGACAAACTTATTGCCTCATCGCAATTTGCCTTTTGCTTTCCCGATTCGCAGCCGGCGATTAAATCGGGGGTTGTTTTTGACTCTACGCTTATTCGCCCTTGAGTACGGCAGTCATCGGAAAGGGCTACCACCACAGCGGGGGAAAAGCCGATAGCCCTGGCGGAAGGCATATCCAGAAGACAGTTAAAAGCAGTCGAGCCAAACAGTGCCTCGGCGATAACCTCATCGTGGCTGCCTATATAATCGAAATCCATAGCGAAAGTAACATCCAGCGAATCGATATCGAGATGATTTACGCTGAGCATGTAGGGAATGAGTTCGAGTATCAATCTGTGCTGGTCGTAGGCTTCTTCGAAGCTTGATGGATTGGCTACTCCGGAGCCGATGCGGTCTATTTCGAGAGTAATCCAGCGGTATTGTCCGGCACTGCGGTCCTCTTCCAGGCAGTACTCGTTATTCTCGCGTCGATAGAAGCAGCCCATAGAAGGAAATCGTTTTTGTATCCGCTCGAAAAAGGCCAGGATGGTGTCTCGCTGTGTCGGAAGGTCCAGCTCGGTATTGATGTGCATATCGAGATAAAAATCGTCGCAGAGAGAACTATAACTATTTGACATTTTTTTTCAGACTCCAAAAAGATAAGCGTACTAAAAGCACTGTATTCTCTCATAAGCTCAAGGATTTGACAAGAGATAAACTGCCACAAAAGCCGCCAAAAAATAACAATAAAAGGCAAAAAACTTCAGATTCGCTCTCCTGGAGACTTTGATTAGCAGCTTCAGCGCCAGAATACCTACAAGAGCGGCTACGACTGAGCCGGTTAAAACGGAGCTGATTGGCAGAGTCGCCGAGCCGATTTTGTCGAAATCTTTGACTAATTGTATTGCTGCTGCGCCTAATATTGCCGGTATTGCTATCAGGAAACTAAACTCTACCGCCCATCGGCGGTGCAGGCCGATGAGAATGGCGGCACAGATAGTTGCGCCACTGCGTGATATTCCGGGCATAATTGCGACAGCTTGAGCTATGCCGACCACTACCGCTGCGGTGATACCGAATTGTCGCAGACCCAGCCGTGCTTTTTTCCGCCGATCGGTAATCAACAGTAATGTCCCTGTGATAACCCACATCGAGGCCACAGTTGCCATACTGCCGCGGGCGGAGTTAGACAGGTCTCTAAGCAATAACCCCAGCACGCCGGTTACAACAGTAGCTACCATTGCCAATACCAAAAAGTGGACACTTGGGCTTTTTTTATAAATCTGAATGGGTGCGGTTCCATATTTACCGCTTACCAAAAGATTCTTGAAAATAGCAGCTATGGATTTGCGAAAGACGATAATAATGGCAGCGACGGTTCCGACATGAGTAGCCAAATCAAACAACAACATCTCCGGCTTTTCGGGATTAAGGCCGAAAAAGTTCTCAAATAGAATCAGATGGCCGCTCGATGAGACCGGCAGGAATTCGGTTAGGCCCTGAACGGCTCCGAGAACAGCGGAGGAGAGAATGTTTCTGTTCAACAGCATACCATCGAAGCCGCACGTTGTGTTGAGGCAGCCGAGAAGGCCGATTCGTAAACAGAAAAGTAGAACAATGCCGGCATAGACACCCGCCAATAAATCGTCGGCGAGAACGCCCCAGCCGTTGGGCAGTTTTTCTAATTTGCGGATTGGCCAGGGTTTAACGATGTCAAATAACCTGAACAGTAAGAAGCCGAGCACCGCAGTGGCCAGGATTTGGCCGGTCGAAATTGCGGTTACCGCCAAAAACGGAACAGCTAAAAACGTGATTGCCTGGCCGGCAAATTCATCAGCAACAACTTCTCCGGGGTCAGCTTTACCGGTCGCTGCTATTGCGGCAGGGGCGAATTTGACACAAACAACAGAGCCGACTAAAGCCAAGCCGGCCATTACAATTGATATTGACCCAGCCGATAAGCCGAGGTAACAGAGCAGTACAAACACAATCGCCGGCGGCAGTGAACCCCATGTTCCCGGAGCGATGGGCAGTCGGCCAAGGCCGAAACACGATGCAAGTAGTCTTTTCATAATTTTGTCGTTAGTACTCAAACTGACCGATTTACGGCCCGAAATTGCTATAACTCATAGTTCATAGTTCATAATTCATCGACAAACAACAAACTATGAACTATGAACTCAAAAAGCCATCCCGACTTTGTTGGGATTCCGCAATTTTGATTTTTAATCTTTGATTTTTGATTTTTCAAACTGGCCATCGGTCAGTTTGAGTTAGTATTTGGTTCGTAGCTATGGACTTTGGCTGTAAGGATATAAGGAAGCCGGGGAAAAATCAAGGATTAAGCTCTTTGTGCAGGGATTCGTTGACTTTTTCACTGAGTTTGCTTACTTTATGGCAGTAAAGGTCAGGTATGGTTGCCAATTTAACCGGTAAGCAAAAGAAGCAAAGCCAACACCTGAATTTCCGAAAAAGAAAGTTTTAAGGATTATTCCTATGATTGACATAGAAAAAATCAAACCAGAGATTGAACGGGTATGTCGAGATTTGCCGGTCAAACGATTAGGCCTGTTTGGTTCCGCTTTGAGCCAAGATTTCTCTCAAGGTAGTGACGTCGACGTTTTGGTGATTTTTGATTCGGGCGAAAACATCGACCTTTTCGATAAGTATTTTGAATTAAAAGAGCAATTGGAAGAAATATTTAAACGAGAGGTTGATCTGGTTGTTGATAAAAAATTCAAGAACCCTATCCTAAGAGAATCTATTAACAGGACAAGGACAGTTATTTATGAACGATGAAGGGTGTGTTCAGTTAACTGTACCCGGTTTAGTTTTTCCGCTGGACTTCGCATCTTTACTTTTGGCGGTGGTTTTCTCTTTTGCAGTACTGCTTTTCTCGTTTTTTGCGCCGTTTTTATAGCTTTCGCTGCGATAATCGGTTTGATAGAATCCGGAGCCTTTGAAGATTACGCCGGCACCGGCGCCGATAAGCCGTTTCAATTCTCTCTTTCCACACTGGCTGCATTTACGGATAGGGTTGGCTGTTATAGACTGGAACCGCTCGAACTCGTATCCGCAGCTTTCACATATATAGTCATAGGTCGGCATAGCAATTATTCCGTATCTTCAGCATCTGTATCTGTTGTTTGATATTCGTCGGCTGTTTGTTCTGATGGCAGCTTATTGACAACCACTTTGCCTGGCCGAATAACTCTGTCATTGAGTTTATATCCTTTTTGAAACTCTTCAAGCACAATGTTTTCTTCCCTGTCTGGCTCGGCTTTTTGCATCATCGCCTGGTGTAAAGCAGGGTCGAACGCCTCCCCCTGCGACTTTATCTGCTCTACGCCGTGTGATTTTAGGATATCGAGCATTTGGTCGTAAATAATCTGAATGCCTTTAACTATGGTTTCGATATTTTCAGCCGAGTGTACGTTTTGGAGCGTATGTTCAAGATTATCCAGAGTCGGCAGCAGTGTTTTTATTATTTTTTCCTTTTCATAAGAAATAGTGTCAGCAATTTGTTTGGGGACTCGTTTTTGAAAATTTGCATAGTCGGCGCTTACACGCTGCAATTTCCCAAAAAGCTCATCCTTTTGGCTTTGCAAATCATCTACTCTACTGCGAAGTTGCTCCAATTCATTCTGCTTCGGTTTAGACTCTTTTTGCACTTTTGATTTTTGTGGTTTTTTCATTTGGTGTCACCAATTTTTTTTAGTTTTTCAAAAAAACTCTTGGATTTGGGGGAAATGGTTTTGTTTTCGGTTTTTGCGAATTCTCTCAGGAGTTCTCGTTGTTTTGCGTTTAATTTCGCAGGGGTTTCGATAGTGATTTGCACGAGTTGGTCTCCGGTTCGTCGTGTTCGTATATCCGGAAGGCCTTGGCCTTTTATCCTGAAGATGCTTCCGTACTGTGTGCCTGGCGGTATTTTAAGTTGTTTGCTGCCGTTCAGGCTGGGTACGTCGATAGTTGCCCCCAGGGCGGCCTGAATAAAACTTATGGGGACAACGGCAACAATATTGTTGCCATCGCGATGCAAAAATTTATGTGGTTTTATTCTAACGTAACAGTATAGGTCGCCTCTTGGTCCGCCGCTTCTGCCGGGTTCGCCTTCGTTGGCAACTCTTATACCCTGCCCCTCATGGACACCGACCGGTATTTTGATATTGACAATTCTTTTTTTGGGAACTCTGCCGGTGCCTCTGCATTTCTTACAGGGGTTGGTAATGATTTGCCCTGCGCCTCTGCACTGTGGACAGGTCGAGACCATCTGGAAGAAGCCGCCTCCTTTTGCGACCTGTCCGGTTCCACGGCAGGTTGGGCATCGGCCCGGTGTTGTTCCTTTCGCACAGGCGCTGCCGCTGCATTCGGAGCATATATCCTGTCGGGTAAACTCGATGGTTTTTTCAGCGCCTTTGGCGATATCGTTGAGCGTTAGTTCGACGGAGGTTTCAAGGTCATAACCGCGTGCCGGCCCGGTTCGTCTTGTTCTTTTTTGGCCTGCCATTCCTCCAAACAGGTCGCCGAACCCTCCTAATCCTCCGAAGATATCTTCAAATACACTCCCGATATCCTGCCATTTCATATGCTGATAGTCTCGCATACCTATTCCACGAAGACCATCATGGCCGAACTGGTCATATCGCTGGCGTTTGTCGGGGTCGCTCAGGACTTCATAGGCCTCGGCGCACTCTTTAAATTTACGCTCAGCTTCTTTATCATCCGGGTTCTTGTCGGGATGATACTTCAGTGCCATACGCCGATACGCACGTTTTATATCATCAGCGGAGGCGCTTTTGCCTACTCCCAGCGTTTCATAATAGTCTCGTTTGGCCATTGCATCGTAAAGTGAGCTAAAGTGTCTAAAGTGAGCTAAAGTGAACTAAAGTTGAAAAAAATTCCATAACTTTAGGCACTCCAAACTTTAGGCACTTCAAACTTCTTATCTTACCGCTCCTGGAATCGGCTCTTCGTCTTTATCCTTTAAGTCGGTTATCAACACGTTAGTAGTCAACATCAGCCCTGCTACGGAGGCAGCCATTTCCAGTGCGGTTCTGGCAACTTTTGCCGGGTCAATAATGCCGGCTTTGAACATATCGACGAACTGGCCGGTATTGGCGTCATAGCCGATATTGCTGTCTTTTTGAAGCTTTTCCAGAAGGCCTGCTACAACCACATCGCCATGGTCGCCGGAGTTGTCCGCTATTTGCGATGTCGGTGCTTTAAGGGCCTTAGTTACAATATCGAACCCTATTTTTTCATCGCCTTTAGCTTTTGCTTTGGCCGTTTCCACTTGGCCGATGGCACGGAGAAACACGACACCTCCGCCTGCGACAACGCCTTCATCGGTTGCCGCTCTTGTAGCGTGGAGTGCATCTTCAAGTAGGTCCTTACGTTCTTTCATTTCTGTTTCGGTTGCGGCGCCGGCTTTGATAACCGCCACTCCGCCGGTTAGTTTTGCCAGCCGTTCCTGCAATTTTTCACGGTCGTAGTCGCTGGTTGTCTTTTCGATTTGCTTGCGGATTTGGTCGCAACGGCTGGCCTTTTCTTTCTTTTTGCCTGCTCCTTCGATTATTGTGGTTGTCTCCTTGTCCACGATGATTTTTTTGGCCTGGCCTAACTGCGAAAGCTCGACGCTTTCGAGCTTAATGCCCAAATCTTCGGTAATTACCTGCCCGCCGGTCAAGACAGCAATATCCGCCAACATTGCTTTCCTGCGGTCGCCGAAGCCGGGAGCTTTGATTGCGCAGACCTTTAAGATACCCTGCAGGCGGTTAATAACCAGTGCGGCTAATGCTTCGCCCTCGACGTCTTCTGCAATAATCAATAACGGCCTGCCAACCTGAGCGGTTTTCTCCAGCAGCGGGATAATCTCGCGGATATTGGATATTTTCTTTTCGTGCAGCAGGATATAGGCATCTTCCAGGATAGCTTCAAGGGTATTGGGATTAGTCATAAAGTATGGGGATACATAGCCTTTATCGAACTGCATACCTTCGACAACTGTCAATTCATTTTCCATCCCTTTGCCTTCTTCGACCTCGATTACGCCTTCCTTACCGACCTTATCGATTGCGTCCGCCAGGATTTCACCGACTTGCGGGTTATTATTTGCGCTGATAGTTGCCACTTTTGCAATATCACTGTGCCCCTTCACAGGTACGCTGACCGATTCGATGAATTTTGTAACGACTGCAGCGGCTTTCTTGATTCCTCGCTGGATAGCGGTCGGATTTGCACCAGCGGTTACGTGCTTCAGTCCCTCGCCGTAGATTGCTTCTGCCAGGACGGTTGAAGTTGTCGTCCCGTCGCCGACGACATCGGATGTTTTGCTGGCGACCTGGTTAACCATTTTTGCGCCCATATTTTTGAATGGTTCGGGCAGTTCGATTTCTTTACTGACCGAAACACCGTCCTTAGTTACTTTCGGCGAGCCCCAGCTTTTATGCAGAATGACATTTTTGCCGGTCGGTCCGAGTGTAACCTTGACTGCCGCAGCTAACTGTGACAGGCCGTCTTTGAGTTGTGTTCGTGCTGTATCGTCAAACATTAATTGCTTTGCCATTTTTTACTACCCCTTGTTATTGACTATTTACTATTCTCTATTTACTATTGACTATTTACTTTTTTTCACCGCAGAAAATACAGAGAAAAATCACACATTAAAATATAAAACAATACAGGATGTTATTGCGAGGGAGCGAAGCGACCGAAGCAATCTCTATTTTTGAATTTTAATATGTCATTTTGATTTCTAATTTTTGATTTCTTCTCTGTGCTCTCTGTGTCCTCTGTGGCTAATCTTTCCTTTTTACTTTTCAACAATTCCGAGGACATTGCTTTCCTGCAGAATCACATATTTTTCTCCGTCGATTTCGACTTCGTTTCCTATGTATTTTGCGTAGATAACCTTGTCGTTCTTTTTGACGGACATTTTGTTTCGTTTGCCGTTATCGAGCAGTTTGCCCGGCCCGGTGGCTATTATCTTCCCGATTTGTGGTTTTTCTTTTGCGGTATCGGGCAGAATGATACCGCCGGCGGTTTTTTCTTTCGGGTCTAATTGTTTTATTACAATTCCATCATCCAACGGCCTAAGTTTCATAACAAACTCCTTAACTTTAGTTCATAGTTCATAGTTTATCGTTCATAGTTTTCTGGCTTCTTCTTCATTACATCATACCCATACCGCCGCCCATTCCGTCCATACCCATACCACCACCCATTCCCATACCACCACCCATTCCGCCGCCCATTCCACCCATACCACCTGGGCCGGCTGGGATGTCCTCATTTTCTTTGGGTTTTTCAGTAACAAGGCAATCGGTTCTCAGCAGCAGTCCTGCTATGCTTACTGCGTTTTGTAGAGCGATTCGTGTTACTTTCGCAGGGTCAATAACGCCGGTTTCGAGCAGGTCTTCGTATTTGTCTGTATTGGCGTTGTAGCCGAACCCGCCTTTGCCTTCAGTAACTTTATTAACTACGAGGTTAGGCGTTACCCCTGCGTTGTCAGCGATGCAGTAGCAGGGCATTGTGAGGGCCTTTGCCACTATATCGGCGCCGGTTTGCTCATCGCCGGCCAGTTTTAATTGCTTGACTGCATCGATACATCTGATTAGGGCTACGCCTCCGCCGGGGATAATACCCTCTTCGATAGCTGCCTTGGTGGCGTGTAGTGCATCTTCGATTCGAGCTTTTCTTTCTTTCATTTCGACTTCACTTGCCGCCCCGACATTGATTTGCGCGACGCCGCCGGTTAATTTTGCGAGCCGTTCCTGCAGTTTTTCACAATCGTAGTCACTGGTTGTGGTTTCTATTTCGCTCTGGATTTGTTTGATTCTTCCGCTGATAGCATCCTCACTGCCGGCGCCTTCGACTATTATGCAATTATCGTTGTCGATGGTTATCTTTTTGGCTTGGCCGAGTTGTTTGATGCTGATGTTTTCCATCTCGATTCCGAGGTCTTTATAAATCGGCTCTGCACCCGTCAGGGTTGCTATGTCGGCCAGCATTTCTTTTCTGCGGTCGCCGTAGCCTGGCGCTTTTACCGCTGCAACCTGCATAACGCCTTTCAGTTTGTTGACCACCAGCGTTGCCAGTACTTCGCTTTCGATGTCTTCTGCGATAATCAGCAGGGGCTTTTTGCTTTTCGCAATTTTTTCAAGTAACGGTACAAGTTTAGCCACGCTGCTGATTTTGTCTTCATAAACGAGTATATACGGCTTTTCCAGTTCGCAGGTCATATTATCCGGGTTAGTTACGAAATGTGGCGAGAGGTATCCGCGGTCAAACTGCATACCTTCGACAAACTCGACTATTGTTTCAATGCTTTTTCCTTCTTCGACGGTGATGACCCCGTCTTTGCCGACCTGCTGAAAGGCCTTGGCCATAATTTTTCCGATTTCAACATCGTTATTAGCTGAGACGGCTGCGATATTGACTATGTCATCGGTTTTAGTAATATCGACCGGCTTTGCGAGGGATGCGAGCTTTTCATTTACAGCTTTGGCTGCCTTTTGCATACCCCTGCCAAGTGCCATAGCATCCGCCCCTGCAGCGAGGTTTTTACAAGCTTGTTTGAACATTGCTTCGGTGAGCACGGTAGCGGTTGTTGTGCCGTCGCCTGCGATTTTTGAAGTTTTGCTCGCCGCTTCTTTCACCAATTGTGCGCCGAGGTTTTCGTTCTTATCGATAAACTCGATTTCTTCAGCCACCGTTACACCGTCTTTGGTTACCGTTGGTCCGCCCCAGCTTTTATCAATGATAGCGTTTCTGCCTTTCGGGCCAAGGGTCGATTTTACCGCTGCCGCCAGTTTTTCCACGCCGGCCAGCAGCCCAGCCCTTGCATCAGATTCGAATGCTAACTCTTTTACTGCCATAATTGTGTTTCTCCTTCTAAAAAAGGTTTAATTGCTAATCTCTTGCTAATTAACTACTTACCACTGCCTCTGCCTTCTGTGTCCTGTATCCTGTATCCTGTATTCTGTATTCTGTATCCTGTATTCTGTATTCTGTATCCTGTATTCTGTATTCTATATTCTATAATTCTTTTCGCTTAACTTATACCAGATACGCAAAACAAATGCCAGCTTTTGTGTCAGCAGGAGGGTATTCGGGCCTATTTGCTCTTAACTGCTTTTATTATAGGAAATTACGGAGTGTTTATTTTACATACTAAAACCCGGATTACCGTTTTTCAGTTACAGGAGATGCAGATTTTGGCACAAAACAAGGTTCAGACTCCGCCAACTTGACAGGGACTCTCGAATTGCGTATGTCGTATATCGTATTTAGCCCCCGAATTTATTTCGGGGGTTTTGTTATTTTGTTTAGCCCCCAGGTTTATCCTGGGGGTTTTGTTGGGGTACAAACCGATAACATAGGTTACAGATTATGCTAAGAACATGGGTAACACTTTTCCGGGTTTATGTTTGCTTAGCCCCGACACCTGTGGTCGGGGTCATTGCGAGGAAATACTTATGTGCCTAAAGGCACCGCTGCAATCTCAACCACAACTCAAAACTCAACGCTTAAAACTCAAAACTATTTTTATCAACCCTTGCCCCCATATCCAAAATCCTTATACTCGTAAACGTAGCAAACAAGGGTTATTTACTTCTTTAGACAGCTAATAGCTGTCTTTTCATCTTCCCGATTTTCTTCTGTTATCGTCTTTGCATAACATCTGACAATTTTCTTCCGTTGTTTTTCCGCCTTTGTGCCAAGGTGTGATGTGGTCGGCTTCCATTTCAGATATTTCAAAATGTTTTTTACATACTACGCAATTACCTTTTTGTTTCTCATAGACTTTTTGTTTCATTGCATCGGAAAACCCGCGAATTGAAAGATATTTTTCATCACGGGTTAGAATATATGGGTAAATACCGCTCTTTTTTGTTACATCATCGTCAAGAATGAGTTTCGCTGACTCTTTTTCAATTTTTCCCGTGTCATATTTTTCTATCACCAGTTCCACTGCCTTGTTGGGGATCTATTTCTTCTCAATCAAGAAGAGGAATTCACGGTGTGGCTCTTCGGCGTCACGAATCCAATCATTTGTCCATTTCATCCCCGCCATGACATTCTTCTTGTAGTCAATTTCTTCAACGACAAGAACTCTGCCGCTCGAAGCAATGGCATCATTTAATTCTTCCGCAGTTGCCCTGCCACCGGAACTGTATGAAAGAATAATCCACTGGGAATTTACGCTCCTGAGTAGTTGCTCAATCGATTCGACGGCAATAAACCTGCCCGATGAGTTTCGCCGAAATTCCTCGAATACCGAGCCAGCCACCGTGTCTGAAGTGTCGACTCTTCTATTCGCCTTACCAAAGAGTTGCGGCTTGTCGTGAAGGCATACCGTAGTCCACGGATGGTAATAGGACGCATATCGAACACGGGACGGTGGCATCTTCTCATTGCTCGAACCGTAAGGAGGGTCAAAATATGCTATATCAGTCTGAACTGAGGGCAATATATTGAAGATGTCGCCCCGCAGAACCTGATTATCCTCTGTCGTGGCGAAAACGGCTGGCACATTCAGAAGAAGGTCGTTATATGAGCGGGGCGACCAATTGTTAAGATATGACACATAGTGGCCCATTGTACTGTCAACTTTATCAAGCGCAAGAATAAGGCTTGTTAATGCAACGGCTTTGTCTACGGGAGGCAGAGAAAGGCGCTCTATCTCATCTCGTATGGCATCAAGTTTTTTTGTATTCTTCACTTGCCATGGTTTTTTCAACCCATCCACTTGAGAGGATAATCCCCCGTTTGGAAGGCCCCCATAATGCTGCGTAAACCAGCCATCCACAGGTGTCACAGCGTTCAGGTGTTTGATCAAATCTCGGTACTCCGCGGGACTTTTGTGATTCAGTAGGTAACAGGTACCGAATACCTGCGACCATACGGCACAATCATTAGCGATAACCCGATAACCACTCTTGGCGAACGCCTGTGACACCCTGGTTGTGCCGGAGAATCCATCAAACACACTACGTGCTGGAACCTTTTTGGCAAGATGCAAGATGTGCGGCAACAATTTGAGTTTGGAGCCAGCATATTTGATGCCCTCTGTGTCTGGAGCATCCGTAATAATGTCTGGAAATAGTGCTAATTCTTCCATCATTTCCTGATTCCAGCAATCTGCTTAAGTCGTATGATGTCTTCTTTGATCTTCTCAAGAGCTGATTCATGTCCAGCACTGGACGAAACAAGTGCGTGAGAAAACAGTTGAACAAGAATTTTGTTGTGTGAGTAATCGATCCATCCATTCGTCACGCTGTCAAAATAATTCAGCCCGTTCTTGGTGTTTGTCCATAGTCCGCGCTGTAGTGCATTTGCCGACGCGCCACCGTATCTCACTTCGCATATGTATTTGTCATTACCATCGTAGAATCTATATACAGGGTGTTTTCTGCCATGTCCTTTATTCTCTTGGACGATGCGTGCTGTTTGCTGTTTTGCCCTCTCATAGTCAAAGACGAGAATATTGCAAAGCTGTTTCTTTTCGTTGTAAATCAGGGGAAGAACATTTATATGGCTGAATTCCTCAAACGCGGGGTCATTGAATATCTTCGCAATGTTCTCCTTCCCGGTAATTTCGTCCGATTCTTTTTCGAGTCTTGGAAACATTCGCATATGTTTGTCTGTTGAGAGTTGCAGCGGACCGTCTCCGTAGGCTTTCAGACTCACAGGGAATTTGTCTTTTGTGACCTCATTGATGATGGTGATGTCCTCTTCGCGGGACTTAGCTCTGTAAAGGTCTTTGCCGACATGGATTGAACGAAAGTCGTACATATACTGATTGATAAATTCAGCGATTGCGATTTCCGCTAGGTCACCGTGTGTCTTATTTCCGATCAGCCGCATGGTAAAAATGTTGCTCAGTGTAGTCGTGATGAGATCGGGAAACTTGCTAGCCATCAGCTTCAGCCGGCTGGTGAAATCCTTGTACGGGTCATTCTGTTCCATTTGTTTCCTCTGACTTTTCTAAAAAGTAAATCCTATAAATATTGTGGTTAATTCTAATTTTGCCATATTTTCGCCTAACTCTTTTATTTGCAACGACTTATCTGTCTTTTTGCTCGTTTAATCTGTCGCATATCACGCTTAATCTATGACAGATAACCCTTCATCTGCCTGATATAACGCCTCATCTGCGGCATATTAAGCCTCACTTACGGCAACTCACGCGTTATCTATGACGAATCACCTGTTATCCATCACGGGTAATGCCTTACCAGAGACAAATCACTCGTTATCCACGGCATATTACGCTTACTTTGCCACATATCACACCCACAACGCCACGATGTAAAGCCGCAATGCCTCAATGTAATCTTAAATCTAATTTCCCTGTATGCCTTGAATGACTTTGGGAACATTTTCTCATGAACTGGGAAATGTCAACCCTATATAATATCCAATCCCAATTCCGGCGGCTATTGAGAGGGCAATTATTATTACTATGTTTATGATTTTTCCTTTGAAACTCTTCTTAATATCCTCATAGATTCTACATAGTACCCCTTCTTTTGACTCTCCTTCAGGTATTGTAATCTGAGAAAGTGTTGACTTTGAAAGAAACGACCCTACAGATTCCGGTTTTTCCTTGTCAATCAAACGCCCCGGCTCTTTTGCCATTGCATCTAATAAATTAGTGCTCAATTTTGTAACTGCCAGCGTTTTAGTTTCCAGATCAATTTTTTCCATCTCCTTTTTATATCCTTCAAAGGATGCTGACAAAACTTCTTTGTATCCGTAGTCCTCTTCAAGACGCAATGCGATATTGCGATTACGCCGAGCAAATTCTTCCAAAAGAATAATCGCTGCGATTATTGGCGATCTCAAGAGAATGAAAAATATCGCGTCTTTTATGGTACTTATATCAGTTGTGTATAGTGTCCAGATACCGACTCCTACAAGTAAGCCAATAGCTATTAACTGCAATATCGCCCACCAAAATTTAGGACGCTTAAAGCTTTCCTTTCGAGCTTTAGAGGCAAAGGCCAGGTTTGAACCGGTAGCTCCGGGTAGCAGGCTTTCAACTTGTTCATTTAGTTTTGAGTATTGCGTAATCAAGCCTTTTAGCTGTTTTTCATACTCATCAACCTTTTTGTCTTTTTCGTCGGCGATTTCTGCGATGCGTTTTGCATCGTCTTTAGATGTCTTTATTTCCCCAAGCAAAGCAACCGCCTCAGTCTGATTTGCCTTTATCTTAGCAAGTAATGGTTCAGCTTCGGTTTTGAGTGCTTGAACCGCTTTCGCATCTTCAGTAGCAGACTTTTTACTTTTTTCAGATTCTTCTCGGGCGGTGTGTGCAGCTTCAGAATCATTCTCGGCAGACACTTTCAAAGTAAGCAATTCTTTTGAATATCCCTCAATTGTTTTCTTGTGTTTTTCGATGGCTCGCAAATCTGCTTCTGCTTTGTTCAATAGATCACCAATATCCTTACCTTCTTGTGCGTCGGAATCTTGAGCCTCTGATTCACTGTTTGGATTTTCATCTGTCATATATCACCTCGATTATTCTGTTTGGTTATGATTATATATTCCTACAATACCACCATCACCGTATTACTTTCCGGCCCTTCACCGGATTTATTTACGGCGATAACACGGTATTCAAGCTGCACACCCCGCGGCTGGCTCATTATAGTAGATTCGCTTTCGATTGCAATGCCCGCCTGCTTCCAGTCGCCAAATTCACCGTCAAACCAATTTTAACTTTTTCAAATTCTGTTTTCTGACTTCTGACTTCTGAATTCTCTTTTATCTCCGTGCCCTCTGTGGCCAATTTTTTTGTCCTTTTACTTTACCTTTTTTCTCTGAGTTCTCTGTGCCCTCTGTGGCTAAATTATATCCGTTTTCACTTTTTATGGCCAGTGTAAATCTGTGTCTAAAAAATTAGTGTCGATTTGTGTAAACCTGTGCCTTAGGTATTCGTGGTTAAGTTTTTTTATTTTTAACGCGGAGTTCGCAGAGCACGCTGAGTTTTAAGATTTTGTTTTTCTCTGCGTTCTCAGCGACCTCGGCGATAAATTCTTTTTTAATTCGTGTCGATTCGTGTAAATTCGTGGCTAATTTTTCTTCGTGTTTTCGTGTCTTGGTGGC
>CAJVYN010000011.1 GCA_913009355.1 uncultured bacterium
TATAGTTACGGTTTTGAGCAAGCCGGTCAAACGTCCGACATTCATTATTGCGAAATTTTTCGGCGTAGCCGCCGCTGTGGTGCTGGCACATTATATTTGTACTGTCGCTCTTTTAATGGCAATCAGGCATGGCGTCCTTGAAACGGCGTCGGACACGCCCGATTGGACTGTCCTGAGCACAGCAGGGGTTGCCGTAGCCCTGACGTTTTCGCTAAGTGCTTTTTTCAACTATGCTTATGACTGGAGATTTTCGTCAACAGCCATAGTATTAGCTGGCATATTCGCCACATTAAGCATAGTGTTTTTATACTTTATTGACCGAAACTGGCAGTTCAACCCCCGGGAGAACGGTATAAACACACTGGATGTCTATGGGTCGGTATTGCTGCTGTTAGCTGCGATTATAATTGTAGCTCTGGCGGTGGCGCTCTCGGCCAGGTTTAACATAATGGTAACGCTTTCGGCCTGTGTTGGTATTTTTTTATTAGGCCTTATAAGTGATTACACATTCGGCAGATTTGCCGAGACCAGAATTTGGGCCAAGGTAGGCAGGTTTTTAGTGCCGAATTTGCAGATTTTCTGGATAAGCGACGCTATTTACGAGGGAAGCGCCGTCCCGCTAAAATATATCATAATAAGCGCTTCCTACGCACTGTGCTACACAACAGCCATACTTTTGCTGGCCATCGCCCTGTTCCAAAGGCGCCAGATAGGATAAAAGGCGTATCTCGTATCTCGTGAAGCGTACCTCGCTTCACGCTTCACGCTTCACGCTTTTTATGACTGCTGTTTCATCGCAATTTTGCTGTTTTGGACACCTGGCACAATCGCTCCAGACTTTCATCGGCAACGTATCTTTTTCGATTATCTCAAAGCCCATTTTTTTAAAAAAATCAGGGTCTAACGTAAGTGCGAAAACTTGCCGTAGGCCAAGCCGGCCGGCCTGCTCAACAGCTGCGTCCACGAGCGTTTTGCCGACCCCCCTGCCGGTGTTTGCCTCGTCAACTGCCAGCGATTTTATTTCCGCCAGGTCCGACCAGACAATCTGTAACGCACAGCAGCCAACCACATCGCCATCGAGTTCGGCCACAGTGAAGGCTTGCAGGTTCTCGTAAATATCAGCCATTGACCGAAACAGCATTTTGTCCCGCTCTGCATATTGATTTATCAGAGAATAAATGGCTTCGACATCCGATATTTTAGCGCTTCGCACTTTCATAAATAATAGCGTATAGCGTTTAGCGGATAGCGTATAGGAAAAAACAAAAAAATTAGACACTGACCCGTCCTGAGCGAGGCGAAGCCGAGCCGAAGGATTAACACAGATTAAATAGAAGCGGAAAAACAAAAAGCTAAAAAAAGCTGGAAAAACAAAGCGATACCGCTACAATGGCCGAAATTATGAGATTTATCCTGATTGACAAAATTGTTTCGCTGGAAACGGGCAGAGAAATAAAGGCGGTTAAGAACGTTTCCTTAGCTGAGGAATACTTAGCCGACCATTTTCCGATATTTCCGGTGCTGCCCGGCGTACTGCTCCTGCAGGGGTTAATTGAGTCGGCATCGTGGCTGGTGCGAAAAACGGAAAATTTTGCACACAGTATGATATTGCTCGAACAGGCGAGAAATGTAAAATATAAAAGCTTTTTGGCGCCGGGCTCACAAATAGAATATACTGTCCAGGCAAAAGCAATCGAAGAAGACATCAGCACTTTCATCGGCTTTGGTTTATCAGAAGGTCAGCGGATTGTGGAAGCAAGATTTGGATTAAGGCATTTTAACCTCGCTGCACAAAATTCGGCAATGGCCGCCGTGGACGCTGAGATAATCGAGAATATGAAAAAACGCTGGAAAATATTATTCCGTAACCCAGAGGACAGTTTAAACAAACCCTAAATTCTAATGTTCAAAATTTTCAAAACCAAATGTTTTAGTCATTTGAATTTTGGTCATTAGATATTGTTTAGAATTTAGGATTTAGATATTAGTATTTATTCTAATTGGAGGTAAAAAACTATGGCAATGAGTCGGGATGAAGTTTTTCAGAAAGTGCAGGAAGTGCTTATCGATGCGTTGGGAGTCGATGACGACGAGGTTACCGCTGAAGCTACTTTGATGGGAGATTTGGGAGCTGAGAGCATTGACTTTCTGGACATAGTGTTTCGGTTAGAGAAGGCGTTCGGAATAAAAATTCAGCGAGAGGAGTTATTTCCGGCTGAAAGTCTCTTAAACAATTCTGAATTTGTCAGTAACGGCAAATTGACCGAAAAAGGATTGAGTGAACTGCGAGATAAAATGTCACATACCGACCTTACCGAGTTTGAAAGCGACCCGGACATTAACAAATTAGGCGATTTGTTCACTGTCGATGTGATTGTAAATTACCTTGAGAGCAAGTTGAACCCTGCACAATAATACAGGAAGCGATATAGCCAACACGAAAAAATGCGGTGGATTTGGATAGATAAATTTGTTGAGTTTCACAGCGGCCAAAGCGCCGTGGCGGTTAAAAATGTAACGCTCGCTGAAGAGCATTTACACGACCATTTTCCGGGCTTTCCCGTTATGCCGGAGGCCTTAATGATTGAAGCAATGGCCCAGACAGCGGGGATACTTGTCGGCGAGGCAAATCGTTTTAAGGAAAAGGTTATCCTTGCCAAGATAAAAAAAGCCGTCTTTTTTGACTATGTAAAGCCCGGCGATACGATAAAACTGAATGCAAAAATTGATTCCATCGCTCCCGAAGCGGCAAGTACAAGCGGCAGGATTACCTGCGAAGACAAGTTAATCGCCGAGATAGATTTGATATTCAGTCATATAGACCAGAACCTGGCAGGTAAAGAATTCCCGGAGGAAAACTTCGTCTTCACTGACACGTTCAAATCGCTTTTGCGAGACGTGGTTTTTAGCGATGACAAGCAGAACTCGGAGGCGAAATAGTGAGTTCGGCTCGCGTAGTAATAACCGGGTTTGGTGCGACAAGTCCGCTCGGATTAACCGTCGGCGATATGTGGGCCGCTCTTTGTGCCGGCCGATGCGGGATAGGACAAATCACGGCATTTGACCCAGCCGGCTTTAGCTGCAAATTAGCCGGCCAGGTCCCGGATTTTAAGATACAATCATTTGTGCCGAAAACATATCGCAAGGCCGTCAAACTGATGTCCAGAGACATCAAACTGGCGGTTGTAGCGGCAAATGAAGCTCTGACCAACAGCGGGCTTATTACAAAGGGCATTGACCCTGAGAAAGTCAATATCGACCCGAAGCGTATGGCAATCAATCTTGGTGCAGGCCTTATTAGCTGTGATTTGGTTGAGTTGGCTCCAGCGGTGGCTGCAAGTATCACCGAAGGCAGGTTCGATATTCGCAAGTGGGGCAAAGACGGCCTTGATTTAGTAACGCCGTTATGGCTGTTGAAATATCTACCCAATATGCTCGCCTGTCACATAGGCATTATTCACGACATTCAGGGCCCGAGCAATACTATCACCTGCGCCGAAGCCGCTGGTCATTTAGCGATAAGCGAGGCGGCCCAGATTATCGTTCGTGGCGGCAGCGACATCGCTCTGGCTGGCGGCACCGAGGCAAAAGTCAATCCGATAGTTATGATTCGCCAGTGCCTGCTGCAAAGGACTACCAGCGAAAACCAAAACGACCCCGCCGCAGCCTGCAGGCCTTTTGACGCTGATGCCGCAGGTTCGGTTTTCGGTGAAGCAGCCGGGATGGTTGTGCTGGAAAATCTGGAAAATGCACGGCTGCGGAACGCAAAAATTTACGCTGAAATAGCCGGCCTCGGCCAGAGCAGCAATATCAACCCGGCGTACGAACATCTTGAGCCGGACGGAAAAGGTATTCGAATAGCGATAGAAAAAGCAATAGAGGATGCCCGGATACAGCCGAAAGATTTAGACCTGGTCATCCCGCACGGAACGGGGATAGCAGCCGACGACCTGGCTGAGGCAAAAGCTATTGAGGCAGCTCTTGGCAAAGCGGCAGCCGATACGCCGGTCTGGCCGACTAAAAGTATGCTAAGTAACACAGGCGCAGCAGCAGGAGCGCTTGACGTTATCGCTGCTGTTTATGCAATGAGGGAAGGTAAAATACCTGCTGCGAAAAATTGCGACAAAAAGGCAGCCGGCTGCAGCTTGAATATTGTAAAGCAGCAGCAACAACAGGCGGATATTCGTTATGCACTGTGCTGCAGTTATACGTACGGCGGCCAAACCGCTGCGGTGATACTAAAACGACCAAATTGAATATCCAATGTCGAATATCCAATAAGAAATATCGAATGACAAAAGAGAACAACAGCAAATATGACCTTGAAGAACGTTTAATTAACTTCGCAGTTTCTATTATTGATGTAGTCGAAGCTCTACCTAATACGCGTGCGGGAAATCATATAGCAGGTCAGATGGTGCGCTGCGGAACATCTCCTGCGCCCAATTACGGCGAGGCACAAAGTGCCGAGTCCCGCAAGGATTTTATTCATAAAATGAAAATAGCTCTTAAAGAATTACGCGAAACAAAGGTCTGGCTTAAAATTATCCAGCGTAAAAAATTAGTAGAAATTAAAGAGGAATTGGAATCGCTAAAAAATGAATGCGACGAATTGATTTCCATTTTTTTTACGAGCATAAAGACCGCTCAAAAAAACAAAGTACTAAACAACAAAGAAAGTTAATCAGTTTTATTTGGATATTGGATATTTCTTGTTCGACATTCATTATTCCAAGGGTCAACTAAATGGCTGAAAGAGTAGTAATAACCGGAATGGGTATTGTCTGTCCATTAGGAGATGATGTAGAGACGGTCTGGGCGGGCTTATTAGCCGGCAAAAGCGGGGTGGCCCGAACCACTATTTTCGATGCTTCAACATTTCCAACGACCTTCAGTGCCGAGGTTAAAAATTATGACCTGGCAAAATATACAAAAAATCCTCACCTTCACAAATACAGCAACAGAGGTTCCAGCTTTGTCATCGGCGCAACTGCCCAGGCCTGCCGACAGGCGGGTATTGACCTCGAAACCGACCAGCCCGCTGACCGGATAGACCGCAGCAGGTTAGGAATTTACCTCGGAGCGGGTGAAGGCTCTGTTGATAATGACGTATTTTTCGATTGCATTGCCAAAGCCTGGGACGATACCGCTGGCCAGATGGACTGGGGACGATGGGCAGAGGTAGCTTTTGATAAGATGAATCCAATGCTTGAACTTGAACAGGAGCCGAATATGCCCGCTGCTCATATCGCAATGCTAACGGCGGCACGCGGGCCGGCAAGGAGCTGTCTTACCGCCTGTGCAGCCAGCACTCAGGCTATTGGCGAAGCAATGATGATGATTCGCAGAGCCGATGCAGACGTAATGATTGCAGGCGGTGCGCATTCGATGATTCACCCATTAGGTCTTACCGGCTTTAACCGTCTTACCGCCCTATCGACAAGAAACGACAGTCCCGAAACGGCATCGAGGCCGTTCTCCGCCGGCAGAGATGGCTTTGTCCTTGGCGAAGGTGCAGCGATACTAATTCTCGAATCGTTGGCCTCTGCGAAGAAAAGAGGCGTCGAAATTTTAGCTGAGGTCATCGGCTATGGCAGCAGTTCCGATGCCTTCAGAGTTACCGATATGCATGAAGAGGCAAGAGGCGCAATACAAGCTGTAACTTCTGCATTAGCCGATGCAGGCATTAGTTATAGAGATGTAGATTATATAAACACGCACGGCACAGGTACATCCGAAAACGACTCGATAGAAACCAGGGCGATTAAGGCGGTTTTCAAAGAAAAGGCCAAAGACATTCCCGCCAGCAGTGTCAAGAGTATGTTAGGCCATTTAATCGGGGCCGCCGGAGCAGCCGAATTGATTACGTGCGCTCTGGCGATACGCGATAATATAGTCCCGCCAACGATGAATCTGACAGACCCCGACCCCCAGCTTGATTTGGATTATGTGCCGAACCAGCCGCGAAAATGTCAGGTCGATATAGCAATGAACGAATCTTTCGGATTCGGCGGACAAAATAACGTGGTAATAATTAAAAGATACAAGGAAGTGAATAGTGAATAGTATTTAGTGAATAGTAAATCGAGGCCGCCTTCGGCGGCACTAAATACTAACGACTAAACACTAACGACTAAACAATGATAGATATTAAAGAAATACGAGAGAACCCGGAAAAGTTCAAAGCTGCCTGCGAAGCGAAAAAATTTGACGTCGATATCGATAGATTACTTGAAATTGAGAATGAACTTCGTGAACGTAAGTCTATCTTGCAAAATATTTCCACTGACAAAAACCGAATCGGCAAATCAATTCCAAAACTATCAAAAGACGAAAAACAATCTGCACTTGCCAAACTTTCAGAATTGAAGCAGAGCGAGACAGAATTTCAAAACCGAATTAAAGAACTTCAGCCGGAATTCGATGAGCTTATGCTGCAGGTGCCTGCCCCTGCTGATGACGATGTGCCGGTAGGTAAGGACGATACGGAAAATATTGAAATAAGAAGAGAGGGGCAGATACGTAAATTCGATTTCGAGCCGAAAGACCACCTGCAATTAGGCCTGGCTCTGGGTATTATAGATATTGAGCGAGGCGTTAAATTAGCCGGAACGAGAAACTACTTTTTGAAAGGCGACGGTGCACTATTGCACTGGGCGGTTCTGCGGTTTGCGATGGACCAAATGGTCGGCAAAGGATATGTACCGCTGGTGGTTCCGCTGCTTGCCAGAGACGAGGTAATGAGAGGTACCGGCTATTTCCCCGGCGGCGAAGAGCAAACGTACCAGATGGAAAAAGACAACCTCAGTTTAGTCGGTACCGCCGAGGTTCCAATGACAGCTTATCATTCCGGCGAGATATTAGACGCCGAAGAGCTGCCGTTAAAATACGCAGCAATGTCAAGCTGTTTTAGACGCGAGGCCGGCGCAGCCGGCAAAGATACTTACGGCCTTTACAGAATCCACCAGTTCGACAAGGTTGAGCAGGTGGTGATTTGTGAAAACAGCATCGAGGAGAGCAAAAAGATACACGCCGAGATTTTAGCCAACGCCGAGGCGATAATGGCTGCGTTGGAACTGCCCTACCGTGTCGTCAATGTTTGTACCGGCGATTTAGGCAGAGGCCAGGCCAAGAAATTCGACATCGAGGCCTGGATGCCTTCAAGGGGGCGAGGGGGGGCTTATTGCGAAACCCACAGTGCAAGTAAGTTTTATGATTTTCAAGCCCGAAGAATGAATCTGCGGTACGGGTCACGAGTCACGAGCCACGAGCCACGGAAGAACCTATTTTGCCATACCTTGAATAACACCGTAATTGCATCCCCAAGAATACTGATACCCCTTCTGGAACTTTATCAGAATTCTGACGGCTCGATAACTATACCGAAGGTCCTTCGGGACTATATGAACGGCAAGGAAAAAATCGAATCATTCGTATAATGTTTAGCCCCGACACCTGTGGTCGGGGTTGTGGTCATTCCTGCCCCGCATCATAGTGTGGGATAAAGACAGGCGGGGATGGGGAGTGATTAGTTGTAATAGAACGTTAAAGGGATTGTGAGCTTTAGTATTGATGGTATAATTGTAGCACATTAGCTATTACCCTATAATATTTCAAATATGGTTAGGTTATGACGCCGAGAGAAAGAGCAAATGAGCAGTCAGGACGTCTCATAGAAAGCTTTGCCGATTCATGTGACGGTTTGATTTATCACTACACCTCGCCCGAAAACCTTAGGTCGATTATAGATAATGGCGAATTGTGGCTTACCAACACTGCCTTTGTAAACGATACCACAGAAGGAAATGCCTTACGGAAGGAAACTGATTTATTCAAAGAAAGCGATTTCGTAAATAAGGAAATATGGGATCAGGGGGCGCTATCATTGAATGGGAAAGCTAAATATTACATTATCTCGTTCAGCAAAGGAGAGAACATGTTGGGGCAGTGGCGTGCCTATGGTAGTTTCTGTATAGGCTTTGAAGCACAGCAACTGGTCAGGAAAGGTTTTAGCCTTTATGACTGTGTTTATACTCGAGAAGCAATAAAAGCGTGGCTGCTGGAAAAAGACCAGATAAAAGAATGGAAAGGAGACCACCTCGACGAAAAAAAGCGAAGATTAGCTGCGGGTTCGCTAATCTATATCGCATCGAAAAAATATAAAAGCCGGCACTATGAAAGTGAGCAAGAAGTTCGCCTCATAACTGTATCTGAGCATTCATGGAGTTATCCCAGCACTCGGAGATTGGATTACGAAGATCCTCCAATACACTTTCGAGACCATCCGGTATATAAAGTCCCCATTCCGTATGTGAAGTTCTTCGTTTCTGGTAACCAGGAGAGCAGAGAGAAACAGTATGGTAGAACAGATAAGTCGGAGCGGGAAATAAAAGCCGAAAAACGTGCAGCAGAAGACAAGCAAAAACGAGGTCTTTTGCCTATTAAAGAAGTCAGAATAGGCCCGATGGCCAACCAAAAGGATGCTGAACTAGCATGCCGGATACTCTTGGATGCGAGAGGATACAAAAGCGCAAAGGTTATTTGTTCAAAGATACCAAATCGATGATTTTGAAATGCAAGAAATTGGGCGAGTATTGAAGAAGTAACCAGGACTTGTTATATAGGCTGTATAATCATTATTGGGATTTCAGAAACGGGAATTAATTAATGAACTATATACTGATTTTCGTCGGTGCGATGATGTTGAGAAGAAAATGTTAACCAAATATGGAGTTTTGCGTTATGAACAAAATAACACCTTTAATATGTATCCTCTTTTTAGTGGGGTGCGTGGAATCTTATGCCCCCGCTGTTTCACATAACGTTTTTGACGAATATTACGATTACAATAAACTTCAGTCAGAATTTTCATCCATCTCAAATAGATTCCACGAAATCGAGCTTGAATCGGATAATATACGTAGAGTAACAGGCGCAAAGGAAGATTTTGCAGGAGTAGCAGGTACTCATGAAGAACGAATAGAGAAGTTAGAAAATTACACAAGTCGTCTACTCTCTTTAATAACTGACTTACAAGAAAATGTCTCAGAATTAAACTCATCTGTATCCCTATTAAAAGCTGATTTAGCCCTTTGTCCCTGTGAATAGCGGTTTACTTCCCCTTTCCACACCTTCATTTATGACCCAAAAACAACATTGTTAAATTCGACTTTCCTCGTTTTTAGCCCAAAAACCAGTTTGCAATGCCACGATGTTGACTTACAATGCCACATATCACGCTTACTTTGCCACGGAGTAAGCTTACTCTGTCACAGGTCACACTTACTTTATCACGGAGTAAGCTTCACCCGCCACCGGTCACGGTTACTTTGTCGCGTATCACACTTACTTTGCCTTTGAGGAAGCTTACTTTGTCGCATATCACGCTTACTTTGCCACGGAGTAAGCTTCACCCGCTACGGAGCACGCTGCGAAATGGCAACGGATGACTCGTTGCTCTCTACGGATGACCCGTAGAGGTCCCCGGATGACTGGCGGAGGCCAGCGGATGACTCGTTCCCCGGAGTGGATGACTCGCGGAGGGCAGTGGGAGACTCACGGAAGTCTGCGGATGACTGGCGGAAGGCAGCGGATGACCCACAGAGGGCAGCGGATGACTCACTCCGTGGAGTGGATGACCTACTCCGTGGAGTGAGAGACTGCCTCCACCGAGTGGACGATTTACTCCGTGGAGTGGATGACCCGCGGGAGCAGGCAAAAAGTAAGCGTGATTTGCCTCAATGCCAACTTCCAAAGCTCCAACCTTTTCGATTTATTATTGATTATTTGTTTTTTCTCTGTGGACTCTGTGCTCTCTGTGGCTAATTCTGGTCTTTTTTGTGCCTAATATAAGGAAGTCATCGCCCCTTAGGGGTGATTCCACAACTCAAAACTCAACACTCAAAATTCAAAACTATTTGTTTTTTCTCTGCGTACTCTGCGACCTCTGCGCTAAGATTCTCCTTGAGTCTGTAGTCTGTTTCGCTATGGACGACATCCAGCGAAAGTTAGCTCTTATTGATAAGCAATTAGCGGCCCCCCTTTTTATGTTAGTACAATTTACCCTTAATTTTCTTGCAATATTGGCTGACAGGATGTACTGTAAGCGGGGTTTTATCAGGAAGTGTTTTCCTTTTGTGTTGTGCCGGCGGCGTGGCCAAGTGGTCTAAGGCGACGGTTTGCAAAACCGTTATTCGGCGGTTCGAATCCGCCCGCCGCCTGTTAGTTTTACATTACCTTTTTTCCATTGCTTAACTTGCAAAACAATAATCACTCACAACTGAGCTGCTCTACAGATGACAGATGCTTGATTTGCCAATTTTGCGGAAATGCAGGCGCAAAAAAAGGGAGACGGAACCCCCCTGAATATTTTGATTCAACCGGCCAGCCGTCTCCCTTACAGAAGAGGAGAGAAAATACTTATCAGAAGCTGTTCAAAAACACAGCTACTTGTTCACACATCACCCCATTGTATAAAGTATAACTTATTTTTCAGGATGTCCAAAAAATCCAGGGATTATTTTGTTGACAGTCGCTGCTATTTTTGGTACTATACGCACGTTGCGATAGGCGATTTCGCCATATAGCCAATAAAGTAATATCGCAACAGGGAGACGGGGTGATGATAAATTCTTTACAAACAGCCCAAGTCTCCCCTTTTTTTAGACTTCCAATTTTTTATCGGCAGCGGATTAGCTGATTGTTGTCGAACTGAACGTGGGGGATATTCCTTTTTAAGTCATCGATAAAACGTAAACCATCTTTCCAATACCCTGCAGTGGGTCGCAAATCAGCGTGAAACCCGCCAAAATAGCGATTTATATTGTCAACCAGAAGCTCTCGCAGATACTTACTAATCATTGATGCTAACGAGGTCGGTAAAAAACGTTCATCTGCGCCCACTATAAAATGCAAACGCATCTGTTTGCCGTCAGCTTGCAGCTCATAGCTGCTGGCCGCGTGGCTCTCACGGAGAATCTTCAATTCCATATCCGGAAACATCCGTTGCAGAACCCTGCGGTAACGAACCCGCCCCCCCTGCCGGTCAACTATAATTTGTAAATCGTCGCCGGCAAAATTGTCATAAGCTTTCTTTATAAGTAGTGAGACAGCGGTAAAAAGCACGCTGGCTTTGTTTTTGACAGAAGCTACCATTTTGTTGTAGTACGCAACGTCCAGGCAGCAGCTTCCAAGTTCCAGCAATTTAATGTGATTTGAGGTCAGGTTATCGGTAAGCACGGCTGAGGCAATTGCCATATCAGCTTTATCGGCTGAAAGACGGTAACTTCCGGCTTCTGTGTACCAGGGATAATCATTTATTCGCTCAAGGCAGTCCGGACACAACAGTGTCAGAAGTTCGGCTAACGTGGCCGGCTCGCTACCAAGACATCTCAGAAACGCCAGGGCTGTCCGTTCCAGATGCTTGATTCCCTCCCGCTTACTGTAAGCTTTTTTGCTGTCAGCAATGAGCAGCCGGCCGGCAAGGTGCTTTCGCCTCCTGCCGACACTTTTGCCCAAAACCTGCCACATGTCCGCATCCAGGAGATGACGTGGAAGCGAAAAAACGCTCGATGATACAATTAGCGGCCCAAGAATCGGCCCGAAACCAGCTTCGTCAATCCCTACTAAAACCGCCATCCCTGTAATCCTTAATTCGTGGCTCGTCGATCGTCGCTCGTGATTCGAGCTACGACACATCTGTCCCGAAAAACGATTTACTATCCCCGGTGCGACTCGAACGCACAACCTCTGGCTTCGGAGGCCAACGCTCTATCCAATTGAGCTACGGGGACAAATCGTGGCTCGTGAGTCGTGAACCGAACCATAAACCACCATTTACTGTTTACAACAAAAGAACGTCAAAGTCAAGATTGGGCATTCGATTATTTTGCGGTTCGAGCAATTGTTTGACATAGCTGTGCTTAACAAATAACATTTACCATTTGTTAAACTGTTTACTCTTTTGTCGGGAAAAACGAATGAGATTTATCCTGGATTGTATATATTTGCTGGCCGCTGCGGCTGTAACTCCCATGGTTGTGTATCGGATGGTCAGATATAAACGTTATCGGGCCGGCTGGGCTAATCGCTTCGGCAAAATTATTCGTAAAGACCCTGCACTAAGAAAATGCATCTGGATACACGCCGTAAGCGTTGGCGAAGTCAACGCAACTAAAACCTTGGTCGCAGAGCTTGAAAATAAATTCATCGATTTCGAAATCGTAATGAGCACTACCACCGACACCGGCTTTGCCCGCGCAAATGCCTTGTTCGGCCAGAGACTAAACGTGTTTTACTTCCCATTCGATATTTCCTGGATAATGCGCCGTGTCTTCCACGAAATCCAGCCGGCAATCTGTCTGCTGATGGAACTGGAAGTTTGGCCCAATTTTGTTCACATCGCACAGCAGTTAAATATCCCTGTTGTTGTGGTCAATGGCCGACTAAGTAACAAAAGTTTTTCCAGATACAAAAAGATAAAACCGATTGCTAAAAAAATATTCCGAAAGTTGAGTCTTATTCTCGCTCAGACAGACGAATATGCCCAGCGTTTCAAAGAAATCGGCGCTCCAGTGGAAAGAGTCATCGTTACCGGCTCACTAAAGTACGACACCGCTCAAACAGAAGACAAAATCGAAGGAGCGGACATGCTTGCAGTGCAGCTTAACATCGAAGAAAGATTGTGGGTTGCAGGCGCCACCGGAAACGATGAAGAGAAGATGTTGCTCGATGTTTACCAAAATCTGAAGCGACAAGACCAGTTCAGTGACCTGCGGCTTGTAATTGTGCCACGTAAACCTGAAAGATTTGACGAAGTCGCTCAGATTATTACCGAGGCCGGCTTTGATTTTGTCCGCTACAGCTCCATCAAGAATACCGACACCAGGCAGTCTGACAAAACACCAGTAATTCTTGGTGATACGATGGGTGATTTAAGAAAATTTTATTCTCTTGCAACTATAATCTTTGTTGGCCGGTCCCTTGTGCCGATGGGCGGCTCTGATATGGCTGAGGCGGCAGCTCTGAGCAAATGCACTATATTTGGCCCACACACTTTCAATTTCAAACAAACAGTTGATGCACTTCTTAAAGATAAGGGCGCTGTTATGGTCAAAGACAAACAGGATTTGCTCCAGACAATGCAAAAATGTCTTAATGAACCAGACTTTGCTCAGACAATTGCCCGAAATGGCCGAGAGGTAATCAAAAAAAACCAGGGCGCCACCGCAAAAACAATAGAGCAAATCGCAAAGTTTCTGGATACCGCCTGATGAATGACTTACCAAATCATCATTTTTTCAATTCTTTAGCTAACGCTTCAATATGTGCTGGCTCTGTTCCGCAGCAGCCGCCAATGATTTCGGCGCCGGCTGAGTAAATTTTTCCCACCGCTGCTGCAAAATCCTCAGGCGATACGTTATAAACCGCTTGGTCTTCAACCAATTCCGGCTTACCAGCATTGGGTTCTGCTAAAATCGTGACTCGTGCCCCGTGACCAGTGCCCCGGTTCTGCTCCACAGCTCTCACTGCTGAAACATACTTGTCCGCCAACTCTATATATTCGTCAAGCAGTAATGTGCCACAATTAAACCCTATTGCGTCAACTCCCAGCGAAATAATCTCGGAAACTGCCGCTTCGATGCTAACGCCCATCATCGTTCTGAAATCTTCGCCGGCTCTATCAAAAGCCAATGAGGCAAATACAGGCAAATCACTACTGACCGATTTGGCCGCCTCGATTGCAATTCTCAGCTCATCGAGGGCCGTCATTGTTTCGATTATAAAACCATCCACACCACCTTCAAAAAGTGCCTTTGCCTGTACAACAAAAGCTTCTTTACATTCGCCCGGCTTCAAATTTCCCAAAGGCTGTAAAAAATCACCGCTCGGGCCAATATCACCCAGTACGTATTTTTCCTCGCCCGCCGCCCTGCGAGCTATCTGAGCGCCTGCGGTGTTTATTCTGGCAGCCTCTTCGCTAAACCCGTGCCGTGCCAAAGCGTATTTATTGGCCCCGAATGTATTGGTAACAACCGCATCACTGCCGGCTTTGAGGTAGGCCTGGTGAATATCAAAAACGACATCCGGCGAGTCGATATTCAGGTAATCATTACACACACCCGCCTTAACCCCGCGAGCAATAAGCTGCGTTCCCATCGCACCGTCTAATAGAAACAGCCCCTGCTTAATTCTCTCTTTCAAACTTATCTTATTCATAAAAAAACCCTTTGTTTGTGGCTCAATTCACGGTTACTTCTGTTCAATCACATCACAGTTTTCACTGATTTTATAGATATGCTCAAAACCTCTCGGCTCAGGCCGAGTAAAGAAAATATTACGACTCTTTTCGGTAAAGCTCGTCGGCTTTATAGACTTAAGAGAAATCCTGAATGACGCTTCCGTGCTGTCATCAATACGAGTTGTAATCTTTATTACTGAGGGGACAAGAAAATTTTTGGACATCTCTTTATACTTATCAAGCTCAGTAACAGCTATAATTTCAGCATTTTTATCGAAATACTCAGTCTTAACAACCGTATAGTTACAACTATAGACATATATTTTTTTAATTATCCGGTCTTGTTCGTCCCGTTTTGTAAGTATGTCAAAGGCACCTTCGTTCGACAAAGACCAATTCTTTTCATCGTTGATTTTCACAATCCCCAAAGCTTCGAGCAGCAGTTCAGGACTAATCAAAAGTTGCTCAAAACAACTTCGCTCAGTCCACCTGCCCCACCAATAACTGCTAATCTCCTTTGGTTTTATCGACAGCCAGAACTCATTTTCATTTGAGCCGACAACAATACCCTTCGGGTTAAAAGCCACATCGCCCTGCAGACGAATTTGGTCCGGCGGATTAAACCAGAATTTCACCGGAAAATTTTCATTATGCTTTTTGCCCTCATCATCGTAATACTGCAAACGACAGCGGCCATTGGCTTTCAAGGGTATTACATTTTCCGAGTGCAGCCTCAACAACGATAACGAGCCAGATACAGATTCGGCGCCAGGACAGAGCCGCATCGGCTTTTGTATCCGAGAGGCGCAGCCGGCAAAAAATAATATTCCTGCGGCAACCGCTATTACAAACTTTCCCTGCATCCCCTATCCGCTATTTATAAATCCACCTGTAGTATCTGACTTATCTGTGACGATAACCGCTCGATTTGCTCCTCGTCAAGACACGGATTTAGTACCTCAACGAATTGCTTATCACCGCCGACTATTCTCAAACGCCAGATTTCCGTACCTCCATCGATTTTAGACGAATCGTATTTCAAACGCCTTTTTCGCATTAAGATTAACGCCAGGACAAAGCGGAAATTTATTTTTTCCTGCTCAGTCTCTTTACCCAATCTTTCAAAAAAGGCCATAAGCATCTCATCGTCAACGAAAACCTGCTTTTTCCGGTCAGGGTGGGCCAGCCTGGTTCTCCAGTAGCAAAACACATTCGGCTTTTGCTGCAGCCAATAATCGGCGCAAAAATCCCTTCGGGCCAACCCTTCGCTGGTTTCTACAAGTGCTGCAAAGTATTCTTCGCCCGGCTCAATTTTTTTGCCGCTGCCACAACATTGCCCAAGCGGCTTACTTACTTCCCACTCATCCATTTTTCCGCTATATCCTATGCACTATTCAAACTTCAGATATTCGCTTATGTTTTGTACCGTTTTAGGCCCTATGCCCCTGACCTTCTGCAAATCATCACAATTTTGAAAGGCTCTACTATTACCGCCGGCTTTTTCGCTGAAACTTTTGCGGTAAGCCACTATCGCTGCCGCCCGCCCCACACCTATACCGGGCAATCTTACCAGAGAAGCAGGGGCAGCATCATTCGGATTTATTTGCCCATCTAATTCAATTTCACCCGATTGCCCATACTCCGACAGACTTGACGCTGCGAAACCGACAGAAAAGCAAACAGACACAAACACAGCGATAACAAATGCAAATGACTGAATCCTGTTCTGCCCGGCATCGGATTGTTGCATAAGTTCATCTTTTTTTATACTGTTTACCGACAATATCATATTGTGCCATACGAGCCATAAGTCATGATTTGTTTATCGGCTGAAAATAAGCTTGTGTAATTTTTTCAGCGTTCGAAACGATTTTTTGTCTTCGAGCCGGTCTGTCAACAGGCCGCTGTTGGCTATGATGCTATCCTCTATATCGGTAAGGTTCGAATATATTACTGTGTCCACCAATGGTTTGCTAAACGCTATTTTATAAAACTGCTCAATCCATCGGCCCTGCCGGGCCTGGTTCCACTCGTGGTGCCATATACCGGCGACTTCCGGCTGGTGTAAACCGTCGCCATTTTGACTCGGGACTTCCACCTCGGTTATATACAATGGCTTGGCTATAGGCCCAAAGTAATCCAGAACTGCCGATATCTGCATCATATCTCTAATGTGCATACCATCTTGATTTTTGCCAAATCGCATTTGCAGTCCAAACGCATCAAAATTAATTCCGCTCTGCACTACCATATCCATATAGACCAACGGCGGAATGGTATTAGGCGTTGTTGCATAATATTCGCCCCAGGGATTACTGATTTCTACTATCTTCAAAGCCCTGTCGCTTTCCCGTTTTACGGCCATATTGGCTGCACGGGTCATTTCCAAAACCTGCTCGAAGCTAAACCCAAAATGATTAAACATATTCAGACCACTTACAACGCCCCACGTACGAATACTGCCCACATATCTGGCAACTGTCTCTGAAACGAATTGATACGCAGTTTCGCGAATCTTTTCAAACCCGGCTTTGCTATGCAGCAGCCATTCGGGCAGATATTCTTTCGAGAAACAAAGCAGAGGCCCTGCGCCAATTGCCAGTTTCTTTTTAGTAAGCACCTCAACGCAGGCGTCAATCGCTGAAAAATCGTAACGGCCCTTTGCAGATTCTATCTGAGCCCAGTTTATCGGTATCGTTACAAAGCCGAATAATTCGAGCAGCTTCTCGACATACCTGACATTATCAATCTGCTCAGGGTCTATTTTGCAACCAAGACAGCCCCTGCCAAAGCCATGGTTTTTGCCTCTTATATCAAAAAGCGAATCCGCCTGTTTTGTTGCCAGCCCTTCAGAAAAAACTATGGCCCTCTTAAGTGATTCGTCCGCTAATTTAGACGCCAGTGACGGCACGGAAATGTTTTGAATCGCCTGAATAAACAAATCCTGTGCCTCTTTGGAAATATCATCCAGGCCTTCTATACTGTTAAAGAACGCCCAGTCCTCTCGCCTGTTAATGATTTGCATTAGCTTCGCCCGGGCTATCTCGACATTCAAATTATACGGGCGGTTTCTTTCGGCCAGGCAAGTTGTCTGTAAAAGCACCTTGCCAAAACCGTCAATAGACCATAACAAAGCCAGAGCTGCTGCTTCCGAATTTGGCTTTTTACACTCTAAAAAGCCGTTTTTGAATGCAATCTGCGCTCGGCGAATGGCAATTCCGTCAGTTCCGAAAAGATAAGTACCGCACAACGTGAATTTATCTACAACTTTACCATTTTTAAAAACCTGAAATTTCACTTTTTCCCTCTACTTGTCAGCATGCAACTTTAGTATTGTCATTGCCCCTGTTAAATATTCGACAGGCACTGTGTAAACAGGAAGCTATCAGCTCCACCGATTGTAGCAATTACACGCTTAAATGCAATCCAAACTTTGGCTTTTGATTGATTTTGATTGGGTGTGTAAATGTGATGCGACACCTGCCTTCGCAGGCACAAACATAGAAAATACGAGATACGAAAATCAATTCGAAGCTGTCTCGTTCCGGCTGTACATACTGAACTGCTTCATCTGAAGTTCGTAGAGGAGATTATTTTTCTCAATCAGCTTGGCTATCAGGCCCACCTGATTGAGTAATGTTTCTATTAGGTCGATATTTATCAGGGTTGATTCCGGACTGTATTGCGGCAGAGCAATAATCACGTAGCCGCAATTGGTCCGCTCCGTGGCCAATTGTGCGGCAATAATACTGCAATCATTTATGTCGGTTACAACCGGTTCAGCACCGTCATCAATTTTGACGCAGAGTTCTCTCAAAAAGGATTCGCTGATGTTTAATTTGGAAAATTCTTCGGAATTGCTGGGCCAGTAATTCCTGTCTCTATCCATAATCACCATAACCAGATTCTGCTCAGGCAGAATATCAAATATCTGCCGGGCAATCTGCTCATTTAACACACAGCTTGGCGAAAACAGCGGGTCATACATATCCATTTGACAGGCTCCTTGCTTTAATTCGCATACGGCGTATCCATATCCACTATTTTCCCTTCGGCACAATCGCCCGACAGCTTTCTTAGCTTCTTAGCATATCGCTCTGTTGAAAACTTGTCATTTCGACCGTAGTGAGCGAAGCGAACAAAGTGGAGAAATCTGTTTTTTAATAGATTTCTCGGCTTCGGCCTCTGTGAGGCCTTCGCTCGAAATGACTTTGGCGGGTGTTTTCAACAGAGCATTAGCCTATGAAAAAATATTTTGGTTTAATTTTGCAAAAAAAACACAATTGCCAAGTTCGGAATGAAGCTTATAGGACCCCAGTGGCCAACTATACAGATGCGGATACTCTTAATCACTCAAACCGGCTGGGGCAGTTTGAGTTAATTATCAAGCATTGATTTCAGCCTGGCCATCGGGAAATTACCCGGACACTTCGTCCCCCCTGTATAGCCCGGGGTGTTGCGGTGGCCATATATTCTGCTTTTTGGGATACCATAGCGTTTTTGCAGGAAGTGGATTAATTTTACAAGTGATTGCATTTGACGTCCGGTCGGAGCGCTCTTGCTGAAATCGCCGACCAGACAAATCCCTACGGCATCTTTGTTGGCCCAATTTCCCGGAGTGCCCCCGCAGTGAGCACCTGCGATTTGCTGTCGCCAGCGGAATGTAACCTCAACTTGTCCGTCGCCGCTGCCATTGCCGTTGCCAATCACAAAATCGTAGCCAATACCTTTCCATTTGTGGCCGTTTTTGTGGTAATTGTCAAAGACAGCGGCATTTCCACTGGCAGTAAGAGAATGATGTATCACTATAGCTGTCCATCGTTTTTCCACCCGTAAAGGCGGCAGCCAATCTTTAAGAACCCTTCCCAGGGGTTGACTTGGTTTCCAGACCGACGGCTGAACGATTTTGAGCACCGGGTTATTCCGGGTATAGTCGTGTGTAATCTTGGGCATCGGCTCGTCATTATATATACAACCGCTCAAAATAAGCGAACAACAGCAAATAATAGAAACTTTACTAAACATTTCGTATCTCGTATTTTGTGGTTCATGGATGCGTAAATGTGTTTGCTCATCCACTCGCATGCGGCTTTTTTTTATATCTGACAATACGCATACGATTGCCCCGTTCATTGAATTCAACTACATCCATATACGAACGTATAAGGAACAAACCCCTCCCCCCGGTCTTGTAAAGGTTTTCGCCGTATCGCGGGTCCGGCACAATATTCGGGTTAAACCCGTTACCATTGTCCGTCACAGAAATTTCAACTTTGTCCGGGTCCACCAAGTAGTTAATTTTAACCTCTTTGTCGGCGTCCGCTTTATTGCCGTGCTCAACAGCGTTGATAAGGGCCTCCTCTAAGGCAAGATGTACGGCAAAAATATCGTCCCTGCTGAAATTATTAGCTTCCAGTTCAGCTAAAATATGTTTGCACACCCTGATAATAGCAGATGGTGTGCTTTCGACAGCTATTGAACGACTGATTGGTGTTTTCGACGCCATAAACTTATGCCATTTCAAAAAACCTTTGCAATGAGTCTGCAAGGATAAACTCCAGCCCGCAACCAGCATTGGGGCATTAGCTATCGCTTGCTTTCAAATTATCGACCGATTCTTTGACTTTATGAACAAATCAAAAAAAATTGTCGCCTAATCTGCTGTGGACGAACCTTCGGTTGCACTTTCTATATCCTGATATATATCGAAAATTTTGGTCAGCCGTGTTATTTTGAAAACTTCGTATATTTTCGGGTCTATATTGCAGAGCCTTAATTTGCCGTCGCATTCGTAAATCTTTTTGCTGATTCTGATTAAGAGCCCTAAGACAGATGAAGATAAGAACCGGACATTGCGAAAATCCAAGATCATATTTATCCGTTCCGACTGCTCAACGACAGACATAATCGACTCTTGAAGTGCCTGAATGTCCTTCTCTTCGAGGATTTTTTCGTCTGTAAACGTGATGATAGTTGCGTTCCCTGCGTACTCAACACTTATTCTCGGCTTAATCGGCGCCATAACAAACTCCCTAAAAAGGCGTTAAATTGCGCCGAAATCCTATGTTAGAATGGCAGAGATGTCAAGGTTTTTTGATTTTTAGAATTTTGGAATGATTGTAGAATTTTACTATTCTTTTGAATAATACAGTTTTTTTATAATTTTATATATTTTACGACAGAAAAACTCTTGCAACTTGAAACACATTATGGACAATGAAGTAAATCTTAGGAACTGTTGTGCATTTTCAGCCTTGACATATCCTGGATAACCGCATCCAAAGACCCTGATAGCGAGAGAACAATATTGGATTTCGTGTTATTTTTCTAAATTTTTGCTGTAAAATGAGTCAGTTTAGTAAGTAGTACGCCATAGCATTTGATTTTGTAAGTTGAGATTGCGAGGCCTTGTTTTTAGGCCGCTGCAATCTCAAATATCCGAACGGTTGAGATTGCAGCGCTGCGCTCGCAATGACAGACCGCCAAAAGCAATGGTATTTACAAAAACGATTGTTACGGCGTAGTAGTTAGTTAATCGATAAGCGAAATTGACCAGTTAACCAATTAACCAATAATTTATTTTGAAGGAGATTAAAATGAAAATCAGTAGATCTACAGGATACGCCCTGCTGGCAGTTGGCTATCTTGCCCAGCATAAGGGAGAGGGGATTATTTTATCTCAAACTATATCTAAAGAATATAATATACCTTTGGAATACCTGCTCAAGATACTGCAGCAATTGGTCAGAGCAAATGTGCTGCGCAGTAAAAGAGGACCTCGCGGCGGGTTCTCTCTGGCCAAGCCGGCAAAAAAAATTACGATGCTCCAGGTTATCGAAGCGGTTGACGGACCTATGGTTAGTCAGTTGGACATGGCTGAGCAGACCCATAAAGAAAAATTCAGCGTTAAAGTCGAACAAATCTACGAAAAAGCAATTGCCCAGGCCAGAAGTGTTTTCGAAAAGGCAAAGTTAGCAGATTTAGTCTAAAGAATAAAAAAAAACAGCGTATAACTATAGCACACAGCATATCCGCTATAGGCTGTACGCTGTGCGCTAAAAATGCATATCAGCAAATTTCAACAGTTGATTTTAGAAAAATACGGACAACGCGACCGGGAAAGAGGAACCTCTGCCACGTTTATGTGGTTTATTGAAGAGGTTGGAGAACTCGCTACTGCTCTGGCATCTAACGATAAAACAGATGAAAAAGCTGGAGAATTTGCTGATGTGTTTGCCTGGCTCTGTACGCTGGCGAATATAAGCAACGTGGATTTGGAAAAGGCCTGTAAAAAATACACATCCAACAATGTTGAGGGTTTCAAATAAAACCTGTTAACTCTCAGGGTTGCTGACTACCTGCTGTTGCTCATCGCCAACTTCGTCGGGAGACTGTGGTTCAGCAGATTTGTCCTTTCCGGTTATCGCACGGTAAAAACACCACGCAAAACCACCAATAATCAATAAGAAAACAACGCTTAGGATTACGTAAGATACTCCACTAAGTTGGTTCTGTGAGGGCGAAACTGATTCTGCCACTTTTTCTTTCTGATGTGTGGAATCAATCAAACATAATGCGATAAAAGCACTGATGTCGAGCGTAGCAAGCATCCCTGCCCAGCGGGCAAACCATGATACCTCGGTGGTTGAACTGTTGTGCCTGTTAAGCAGATAATTACTAACGATGAGCGCAACCACAGATGAGCCGAGCGATAGCCACAGCAGGATTTTCCCGTCACGACCGAGAACCGCTAACTTAAACGAAATTACCACCATAACCGCCGAAACTGCAGCAAGAATAAGGGCTATGATACCGCCGTGGCGGCCTTTGATTTGAAAGCCGGTTCCAACTGAGCAGCCCCGCTCTTTATCTCTGCGTCCTCTTACTAAACTGACGAGTACCGCCGCAACTGGAGCTGCAACCATAATCGATAACCTGATACAATTGGGTAAAATCCACTCTCCAGTGGGGTTGCGAAGAAATCCACCCTCTTTTGTCAAGTCACTGAACAGACTCCAGATAAATAACGAACCCAGAACAATTGGAGATAAAATTTGAAACCGGTAATCCCCACATCTGCCCCGTTTCCAGCCACTTC